>JAGLQA010000081.1 GCA_023137075.1 Candidatus Aminicenantota bacterium | reverse complement strand
GCTGTTCAAAAAATACCTGCACCTTTTTGCCTTCTGGAAAAGGAAGAGTTATATCGGCCACTACCGCATCCTGGATAAAATCGGGTCCGGCGGCATGGGCATCGTGTATAAAGCCTCCCATGTGATGGCAGGATCCAAACCGGTGGCCATAAAGGTCATCCGGGAGGAGTACAGTAAAGACCCCACCCAGAGGAAGCGGTTTTTGAACGAAGCGCTCTTAGTTGACCAACTGAACCACCCGAATATTGTAAAGGTTTTTGAAAGAGGCGAGCATAACGAGCAGTTGTTTATAGCCATGGAACTGCTGGAAGGACAATCCCTGGCAGAGTTAATACAAGAAGGTGAACATATTTCGCTGCAAGATTGCCTGAAAATCATGGCTCAATTGGTCGATGCCGTTTCTAAAATCCATGCAAAAGGAATCGTGCACCGGGACCTGAAACCGGAAAATATACTACTGGTCGAGCAGGATGGAGAAAAAAACTTCGTCAAACTGCTGGACTTCGGCTTAGCGAAGAGCGCTTCCTTGACCCGTCTCACCGAAACCGGTGAAATATTGGGTACCATTAATTATCTGCCCCCGGAACGTATAACAAACCAGGAATATTCACCTGCCGGCGATATTTATTCCTTAGGAGTTGTCTTTTATGAACTGGTCACCCGTGAGAAACCTTTTCTGGGCGAGACTCCTTTAGATGTGATAAAACAGATCCTGGAAAAGGAACCTATCGAACCGATTCGGTTACGGCCGGGTATCCCGGGCGAGTTGAACGCTTTAATATTAAAAATGATGAGCCTGAAACCGGGAGAACGGCCCAAAGAAGAGATTTTAATAGAGGCAATCACGTCATTCCGGAATAGGGAAGGGAATTAATATGATCGAAAGTATAAAAGCCAGGTTGTGGAACTTATTAAAAGAGAAAGAAGTATCCCTGGCCATGTTGTATGATAAAGAGGGCAGAATCCTCTGGCATCGCGGTCGAAAAATAAAAGGCAAGACCATAACCGAGGGCGAGGGATTCTCGAAGAGTTACATTGAGAATACCCTGCACAGCGGTGACCCCGTCGAACAAAAAGATGTGGTCATTTCCCTGTCCGGCGACGGTTTGCCCCTATCGGCGCGGATTTTATATGTAAAGAGCCTGCTCATCCAGCCGGTCACCTCTAATATCTTTCTCTATGTGGACAGCGGTATAAAGGAGTCCTTCTCGTTATCCGACTGCGAAGTATTCAAGGTCATGGGCCACCTGTTGGGCGAAATGATCGAACAAATAAAAAAGAATCAGAGAGACACCGGCGGCATTAGCGGCAGCAGCCGGATAGTCGGGGAAATAAGAGAGCAGGTGGTTCGCTATTCTTTGGAAGAAGAACCGGTTCTGCTGATCGGTGAGACCGGTGTGGGGAAAAACCACGTAGCGGAATTGATCCACCGTTTTTCCGGGCGGAAAGGCCCATTCGTGGTGATTAATACGCCCTCCATCCCGGAAACTCTTTTTGAAAGCGAGCTCTTCGGCCATATAAAGGGGGCTTTTACCGGCGCCGCTGAAAACAAAAAAGGATTGGTCCGGGAAGCGGAAGGTGGGACGCTTTTTTTCGACGAAATAGGCGAAATTTCCCTCACTTTCCAGGCCAAACTTTTACAATTGATAGACACGAAAAAATACCGTTCATTGGGAGACCCCCGGGAGAGGACCGCGGATGTCCGTATCGTGGCTGCCGGTAACCGGGACCTTAAAGAGGAAATCGATTTGAAGCGGTTCAGGCAGGACCTCTACTTCCGTTTAAATGTTCTGCCTATAAAGATACCGCCGCTGAGGGAGCGGAAGGAGGATATCCGGGAAATCGTCGCTGAGTACAGCGATCATTTAAGAGGTAAAGAGACCGGGTCCGGTTTCTGGGAAGCGATGTTCGCTTATGATTGGCCGGGAAATGTGCGTGAGTTGATCCATGTGCTGAAACGGGCCGGCATCCAACTACCGGGGCCGAAGATCGACAGGGAGATCGAGGCGATAATAAAAGCTGATAAAGAAGAAGGTACAGTTCAATCCACTTCTTTTGCCGATACGCTTCGAGAGTCCGTGACGGCCGGCCGGAGTTTCTGGGATACGGCCTGGAAACACTTCTTAAACAGGGATATCAACCGGTATGAGATGATAACCTTCTTAGACGCCTATTTTATCGAGAGTGATAAGAATTTAAAAGCCATGTCCCAACGCCTGAACATTAAGGATAAAGATTATCCCCGTTTTATTTCCGCCCTGCATAAGTATGGTATCCACCCGGGGAAGAAGGTTTAAGAAAGCATGGGCTATTATCGACGGTTTATAAAAATCCTGCTGTGTTTGGCGCTCTTTTCTGTTTCTTTTTTATTATTATCTGCGGATGACTCAATCCAGGCAATCGAAAAAAAGTTGACCACCACTTCAGGTAACGAAAGGATCGCGGTTTTAAACGAATTGTCTTCCGCCTATCTCCGTGAATCTCCTGAAAAAGCGCTTGAATTCGGTGACAAGGCTTTGCATTTAGCCCGTGAACTGAAAGATTCCGCGGCAGAAGCGCTGGCCCTGCGAAATATCGGCCAGGCCCACCGGGTTCCTGGAAGAATGAAACAAGCCCTGGCCTGTTTTAAGAATTCCCTGGATATATATAAGGAACTAAAAGATGACAGATGCATCGGAGATTCCCTTTATATTATTGGAACAACCTACTTTTATTTAAGCGATTATAACAAAACCCTGGAGTATTTTTTGCAATCATACGAAACCAGGAAAAGAACCGGGGATAAAAAAGAGATAAACAATTCCATCATTGCCCTTGGCGTGATTTACGGGCAATTAAACCGCTATGAAAAAGCGCTGGGCTATTTTTTGAAAGCGCTCGAAATCAATGAGGAGATGGAAAATAAGGCAGGTATGTCCTATTGTTTCGGCAACATCGGCATCGTGTACCGGCATCTACAAAACCATGATATGTCGATCAAATATTTAATGAAATCGCTTAAGATAGAAGAAGAGTTGGGTAATAAAATCGGAATCGCGCAAACCCTGAATAATATCGGCAACACCTTTAAAGAAAAGGGCGATTATATGAAAGCCCTGGAATATCATCAGAAATCGTTGCGTATAAAAAAAGAACTCCACAACCGGAACGGTATTGCCGCGTCCCTGAACTGTATCGGCGACGCCTACATCAGTCTGAAGAATTACCCGGAGGCTTCAAGGTACTTCACAGACTCATTACAGGTCAATAGAGAGATCGGCAGCCGGGAAGGTGAAGCCATCGCGTTAAATAGGCTCGGCATTATTCATATTCAGTTGAAAGAGTATGACCGGGCTGAAGAGAATCTGAGAAGTGGTGTAAAAATCGCGGAAGATCTCAAAATCAATACTTTGATCATGGATTTTTACGGAAGCCTCTCCGACCTTTACGCGGCCCGTGAGGATTATAGAAGATCCCTGGAGCATCTCAGGCTCTTTAGAAAATTAAAAGATGAAATATTGAACAAAGAAGCCAATGACAAGATTGCCGAGATGCAGGCCAAAGATGAAACCGAGAAAAAAGAAAAAGAGATAATCCTGCTGCAGAAAAATAATGAAATACTGGCAAAGGATAATAAAATCCGGGGCATGACCCGGAATGTATTCATAGCCGCTTTTGCCCTGGTCTTGATAATTGCCCTGCTGCTGTTCAAAAAATACCTGCACCTTTTTGCCTTCTGGAAAAGGAAGAGTTATATCGGGCACTACCGCGTCCTGGATAAAATCGGGTCCGGCGGCATGGGCATCGTGTATAAAGCCTCCCATGTGATGGCAGGCTCCAAACCGGTGGCCATAAAAGTCATCCGGGAGGAGTACAGTAAAGACCCCACCCAGCGGAAGCGGTTTTTAAACGAAGCGCTCTTAGTTGACCAA
>JAGLQA010000809.1 GCA_023137075.1 Candidatus Aminicenantota bacterium | reverse complement strand
AAATAGATGCCCTGCTTCCATGTTAGAATAATTCACTTGCCCTACAACCAACCCGGATGAGCTGGAAACAAAAAGTTTTAAAAGTTAAGAAAAAAATTTTCCTCTGTAAACACTCTCTATTAAATTGTTTACAGCGTTGTGGAAAAATATTCTGCCAGAAAATGGCAGGATTTCACGACAAAGTAACTTTCCCCCTTCCGGTTGGTTTTACTGTCACCTTTGCAAAAAATCAAGTAAACGTGACATATGGAAATCCTTTTGGTATAATGTTTTCCTTAAAAGGAGGTTTTTTTGCGTGACAATTATGTGGTCTGGAGACAATCACTGTTGAAAGAATGGGGGGGACTTCCCCCGCCGGAAGTAAAAAATAAAGAATGGCTGTATTTGCTCAAAAACGAAACCCGTAACTCAATCATGATAGAAGGAATATTTGTTAAGGAAGAAGAACTCGAAGCCATTATTTCAGGGAACAATTGCGAGATACGCAGCGCAACCGATGTGTTAAGCTATTTCAGAACTGCCAAATTCCTATATGGATTGGGTTATGAAAACTTTTTGAGTAATGAATTAATCTTTACCCGCGGATTAATAATGCAGGTCAATAAAGGAATCGAGGAAGATCGAGCAAGAGAACCAGGAAAATTGAGAAAAGGAAAAGTCGTTATCGGTGGAGCCAAAATTGAACCCCCTGAATTCGATCTTGATAATTGGATCGACGTTTATGCCAGATGGGTGAATGAAAATTTCAACAATCTTCCCATCCTAAAATTTACTGCGCTTCAGCATAGTCTTTTTGAGGCCGTACACCCTTTTGAAGACGGGAATGGAAGAACCGGCCGAATACTCACCAACTACCTACTTGTTAACTCCGGTTTTCCTATTATTACTGTAAAAGGCGATAATACCTCTCGGGATATATACTATAGTGCCCTACAGGAATCCGATCTTCATTTGGCCCCCCTGTTTAAAACTTCGGCCAATTACTCCCAATTAAACAACGCTTTAAAAAAAACAAAAACCGAAAAACTTGAAAAAGTTTTTTTTAAAAGCCTTAAAGAAAGTACAGACCGTATTATTATCTCTCTCATGGAACTGAAAGGCAAAAAAATGCTTTCTACAGAAAATCTTGCTTCTTCTCTCAATTACTCCAAAAGCACCATCCGCAAACTTGTGGAGAGAGGAAAACTCATCTCCGTAATCCGCGGTAAAACTCACTACTCACACCCTTCACTGTTTTATACCCAAAAAAAATAATCAAAAATAAGGACAGTCATTCATGACGCGCAGCGTCAGCCGGAGACTATGGGGCGATTTCAGTACGGTGCCCAACTCACATGTTCCCGGAACTCTCTACTTATGGATTTTCAGTTCATCGTTGCTAATGGATACGCCATCGACAAAACCCGGCTCACTCCCGGTTTCTTCTTTTAAGTATTTTTCCCGGACTTGCACGTCACCGGTTTTGTTATTGACCGTGACGATAAAATAATTGATCCGGCATTCCCTTGGCACTAAGGGTTTGTCTCCTAAGATTTTCCAGAAGAGTTCGGGTTCTTTTTTGGTATAGGAATTCATTTTAATGGGGTCCTGTGGAGCCCCACCGCCGCCGGCTACGATGACCCACACCCCGGCCGCGGGATGGTACATTTCCGTGGTATGGTTATGACCGTTAAATACGAATACATTCTTTAAGTTAGAATAAACCGTTTTAAATGACAGCATAATTTGCAGGGGATCATTGATATCATCCAGGGGCGGATGACCGTAAAAGGAATAGGATGGTTTATGGTAGGTCAAGAAAATATTTTGGACGGGGGAATTGCCTGACAGGTGGCTGTTCAAGATCATTTTCAGCGCCTGACTCACCTGCTGGAAGGTCCATTTTTGGCAAGTCCATTCCCGGTCCCACTTAATCGCGTTATCCCTGGAGTAAAGCTCGCCGTACACACCGCTGCACAGGCTGATAAACAAGGAGCTGCCTATTTTAAAAGCATAATTGTGAAGCCCCTTAATTTGAGGAAAAGCCTGGAAATAGTAGGTCAACGGCTTTGAAATACCGATATCGCCGCTCCATGCCTCGTGGTTTCCAATGACCGGGTAGATTTTTTTTCTTACCTTGTCGTTCCAAATTTTATAGACTTCGTCCCAATAATATTTAACCCCGCCTTGCCAGATCAAATCGCCGGAAAAAAGAGCAAAAGGAACGCTGCCTACGGTTAACTCCCGGGCCACCGATCCCAGCACTAAGTCGCGAAAATGGTGAAACTCTTTATTTTCCCCTGATGTGTCACTTCTGTCCCCGGTGCGGCTATCCCCTAAAGCAATAAATCGATAGGTATCTCCTTTAGGCACCGCCGGCGCCGGCAGCATGGGAATGACATCCCCGTAAGAAGCAGCGCAGCAAACTGTAGTTTTGCATTTGACTTTTGCACCCGCAGATGCTGGCTGCGTCGAAAAAAACAACATAAAACACAAAAATGCACATATCATCGCCCATCTTAATTGAAAGGGCCTTATCTTTAACTTCATCTAAAACCTCCTGATTCCGTTTTTTTTATTTTTTACCGCCTTATTATCGCAGAAGTAACCGACAGAAGTCAAGAAACCATAAGGGCTAAAACAATATCTCTACCGTGTTCTCCCCGGTTAATTCCTCGATATCATTCTTCATCGAAAGGGCCGCTTTCAGTCCATCCCCGCTTTCGGAATCGATCCGGGCCCTGTAACCGTCGGAACGATTGATCACAATAATATAGGGTACCGAGTCATGGTTGGCCTGGATTTTTTCTTTTAATTTTTTATTAAATGCGGAATTCAAGAGATCATAATCGACCTTTATCAAAATCCGCCTGGCTTTCTTCTTGAGTGCGGTTTCAAGCTCGGTTATTTCTTCGAGGAATATACTGGAATTTTGCTCGTCACCGACCGGCAGCCGGCCTACTATAAAATAGGGAAAGTCAAGCTTTATATTTTGTTTTAATTTTTCCCATTTGTCCTTAAAGGCAAGGATTTTTATCCTGCCGCTTAAATCCTCAAAGGATAAAGAGCCATAAAAGGTCCCCTTTTTCGACTTGACCTCTTTGTACTCGGTAATGACCCCGCCTAACCTGACGGCTTCGCCTTTAAATTCTTTTGCTTCCAATTTGGCGATAGTGGTGTTTGACACTCTCCGGATCTCACGTCTGAATTTTTCTAAGGGATTCTGGCTGATATAAATGCCGGTCACCTCTTTCTCGCCCTGGATGATTTCAGTTTCCGTCCATTCATCCCGATCCAGGTGCTCTTTCGGAATCACCACCCCGGTCATATCTTCTTCTTCGGAAAACAGGGACATCTGGTTCTTATCTCTCCTCTTTTCCAGGATAGCCGCCTGTTTGATAATCTCTTCCACACTATCGAAAAGAGTGCGTCTCTTTATTCCGAAACAATCTAAGGCGCCCGCTTTTATCATACTTTCCAAAACCGATTTGTTGGTTTTTGTCAGATCGATTCGTTCGATAAATTCGGGATAATTCTTAAAAACACCGCCCTTATTTCTTTCTTCCACGATACACTTCACCGCCGCGTCTCCCACATTCTTTAAACCTCGCAAACCGAAACGTATGGAGGTACGGGTTTCAACCCGGAAATTCTGATGACTTTTATTGACAGCGGGAGGAAGTATTTCGATCCCCATCTTTTTACTTTCGGCAATATACCGGATAATTTTCGAGGATGTGGCGGTTTTACCGGCTTCGTTGCTCAGGTGACTGGACATGAAGTATACCGGGAAATGCGCTTTTAAATAGGCGGTTTGATAGGCCAGGAAGGCGTAGGCGGTGGAGTGAGATTTATTAAAACCGTATTCGGCAAAGGTACTCATCTGGGAAAACAGGTTTTCGACTTTCTTTTTGTTAAAGCTTCTTTTTGCCGCACCTGCTGTAAAATCTTTCCGGACGCCCGGTAATTTGTGGGTCAATTTTTTACCCATTATTTTTCTCATCTCATCGGCTTTGCTCAGGGAAAACCCCGCGATTACCTGCGAGATGCGCATAACCTGTTCCTGGAAGACGATGATACCATAAGTATCTTCGAGTATTTCTTTCAATTCCGGGAAAATGAAGGTAACCTTTTCTTTTCCCATTTTTCGTTTAACGTAGGATTCGGCCATGCCTGAACCTAAGGGGCCGGGACGGTAGAGAGCATTCAATACGATTAAATCTTCGATCTTGTTCGGTTTAGACCTTTTTAAGTACTCACGCATTCCGGAACTTTCAAACTGGAAAATGCCATCCGTATCGCCGTCCTGGAATATCTTAAAGGTTTTTTCATCATTCAGGGGAATATTATCAAGGATGATCTCTTCCCCTTCAATCTCTTTAACCTCTCTCAGGATATTTTTTATGATTGTCAGGGTTTTTAATCCCAGGATGTCCATTTTCAACAGACCGATTTCTTCAACTTCATCCTTCTCAAACTGGGTGACGATATCATCTTTTGTCTTGTACAGGGGCAGGAATTCGCTTAATTTTTTGGGGGCAATGACTACACCGGCCGCATGCATGGAAGTATGCCTGACGGTATTTTCAAGTTTTAAGGCAAAGTCGATCAATTTCGTGGATTCGGGAACACGCTTGATCTCTTTCTGCAGTTCCGGGTTGCTGTCGATCTCTTTTTTTAATTCGACTTTCGGCCCTTCGGGGATCATTTTGGCCAGTTTATTCACATCGTTTAAAGGAATCTCCAATACCCTGCCGATGTCCCGTATGGCCAGCTTGGCTTTCATTTTTCCGAAGGTCACAATCTGGGCCAC
>JAGLQA010000808.1 GCA_023137075.1 Candidatus Aminicenantota bacterium | reverse complement strand
CCCCAGATGGTTTTGATGTATTTCGGATTTTTCGGATCATCGCCTAACTTCTGCCGCAGGCGGCTGATTAACACATCGACGGAGCGGTTATAGATATCCCACTCGATGTCCCCCATGCGGTCCAGGATTTGATTCCGGGTAAATACGATGTCCGGTCTATTTACGAATAGAGTTAAAATCTCAAATTCGGCTGTGGTTAAATCCACCGGTTTCCCTGCCGCAGAAACCCGCCGCTTTTTGAAATCGATGGTGAGCTGCTCGAACCGCTTAACTTCGGTTTTTACATCTTTACGGCTGCGGCGCAGTATCGATTGGATGCGGGCCACGAGCTCCCGCGGCTCAAAGGGTTTGGGCAGGTAGTCGTCGGCTCCCAACTCCAATCCCACGACACGGTCGGTGACTTCACCCCTGGCGGTGAGCATGATGATTGGTACTGAGTAGTCCCGGCGAATTTGTTTGCACACCTCGAAACCGTCCATATCGGGAAGCATGATGTCGAGGATAATTAGATCGGGCATTTCCCTTTTAAACGCCTTAAGTCCTTCCCGTGGATGGGTAAAGGCCGTAACATCGAAGTCGAATTTTGACAGGTAGTCGATAAGGAGTTTGTTTAATTTTTGATCATCATCGATAACAAGTATCTTCTTTTTCATCTTATTTATTTCAGGTTTCATGGTAACTTTTTTCCTACAGTGTTATTATATATAGCATATGTAAATAAAGATTGTCAAAATTGTTACAAATTGTAACTCCGGCCTTCGGCTGCCAGGGGGGCAGGGGGATTATTTTTTGTTGATGATGTATTTTCTAACCGCCCGGTTGTGCTCGTTGAGGGTCTTGGAAAAGTAGTGGGTCCTCCTATCTTTGGCAACAAAGTAAAGATATTTGGTGTTTTCAGGGAAAAGCACGGCTTCGATAGAGGCAAAACCGGGGGAACAAATCGGGCCGGGGGGCAGGCCCCGGTGCAGCCGGGTATTGTAGGGAGAATTGTGTTTTAAGTCGTCCCAACCGATCTTTCCATCATACTTGTTGTCCCTTTTCAGGGCATAGATAATGGTCGGGTCGCAATCTAAGGCCATACCAATTCTCAGGCGGTTGTGAAAAACAGAGGATATTAAAAACCGTTCCTCTCGTGAAGAGGTTTCTTTCTCGATCAGGGAGGCCAGGGTGACAACTTCCCTGATGGACATGTTTAGCTCCCGGGCTCTCCACTTCATGGAGTTCGTAAAATTCGACTTAAATTTTCTGATCATTAACCGGACGAATTCTTCGGCAGGTATATCTTTATGTACCATATAGGTATCGGGGAAAAGGTAACCTTCCAGGTCCTCGGCTTTTTTATCGATATTCCGCACCAGGTTGAAATCTTTCGCTTTCATCACAAAGGTTTCAAAATTTAAATGATGACGTTGTTCCAATTGTTCCGCCGTCTCTTCTATGGTCAAACCTTCTTTCACGGTAATTTTATAGAGAATGACCTTGCCTTCGCTCAATTTTTGTATCACCTGTTTCATGGTCAGGGCTTTATCGAAAAGATACTCCCCGGATTTGAATTTGGTGTTGTTGTGAAACAGCCGGTAATATAACCTGAAATAGTAATAATTGGAGATAATCTTACTGCCGTACAATTGCCCGGCAATGGTTGTCACGGAGGAACCGGTTTTAATATTAATAACCACCGGTTCCTCAACACCCCGGTAGGGCGATGTGGTCTTTTTAAAAAAATCGAATCCGACAACTGCTAAAACCAATAGGATAATAATAATTAAAATAATGATAAATTTTTTCATTTTCTCTCCATATAGCTTCTCAATATCACCAAAGCAGAGATTGAATCCAGGACCTTCTTCCTCTTCCTGTAATCCGGTTGGTGAGCTTTCAGAAGCTCTTCCGCCTCGAAACTGGTCAGCCTTTCATCGATAAAATCCACCGGGATGTTAGCCTTTTTCTGCAAACTTCCGGAAAAGTTTTCTACTGCGGTGCTGATTTTGCTTTTGCTGCCGTCCATATGCAGCGGATAGCCGATAACGATCTTCTCGACATCGTATTCGGCGATTAAATCTTTTATATATTGAATGTCCTGCGCGCTGTTTTTCCGGTCTATTTGTTTAAGTGGTAGGGCCGTATTGATGCTTGTATCTCCTAAAGCAAAACCCAACCGCTTTTTCCCGAAATCAATTGCCAGTATTTTCATATCTTTTCTTATAATTTTTCATTCCAATCGCAGGAGAAGCGAAACTGTTTGTGGTATTCAAAACCGTATTTGATCAACCGGGTAATCAACCCGGTATAAGTGATGCCCTCAACCTGCCACAATTTGGGAAACATGCTGATTTCGGTAAAACCGGGTATGGTGTTAATCTCGTTGATATAAACCTCATTCGTTTTGTTTTCTATAAAAAAATCGATCCGTGACATACCGTTTAAATACAAAGCCCGAAAGGATTTTCCTGCCATTTCTTTTACCTTTTTCCCGGTTTTTTCGTCTAACTTTACCGGGATATTAAAGGTGGTTTTCCCCTCTAAGTACTTATCGGCATAATCGTAAAACTCATTGCCCGGGATCAACTCTCCCGGTGGGGATACCATGATTTTTTCATTACCCATAACCGATATTTCAATCTCACGGGCAGTCAAGCCCACTTCGATTATAATTCTCCGGTCATATTTGAAGGCCAGGTCTAAGGCAGGCTTTAGTTCTTCTTCTTTTCTTACTTTGGTAATTCCCACCGAAGAACCCAGGGAATTGGGTTTTACGAAAAGGGGGTAAGGCAGTCTTTGCGATACCTGTTCTTTGATTTCGTCGGCGTCGTTTTCGCTAAAAACCAGGAAGTCCGGGGTTTTCAACCCGGCATTCCGGAACATCAATTTCGCCGCGCCTTTGTCCATAGCCAGGGCTGAAGAAAAGCTGTTGGCGCCCACATAGGGTGCGTTTGCCATTTCGAAAAGCCCCTGTACCTTGCCGTCTTCTCCGTTGGGGCCGTGAAGAATCGGGAAGTAGATATCGACATCGATCTTATCTAAGGGTCTATTTAACCAGGGGATAAAAGAGTGGCTCTCTTTTGCGGCGAAGTCCTGCCGGTTAAAAGCGTCTTCGTCGATACTGCGCCAATGGCCCTCTTTATTAATATAAATCAGTTCGGGGATAAATTTGTCCCGGTCGATATTCTTGACAAGGGCCGCGGCCGATTTCAGGGAGACCTCATGTTCGGCTGACATGCCGCCAAAGAGAATTCCGACTTTAACTTTTTTATCCTTCATTTGCTTTTACCTCATTTGAATTATATTTGCGCCGGTCTTTTTCAATAAATATTCAACTCTCAGTTTTTCATACTCGCAGTCAAAGCTATTGGTAAACTCTTTATTCTTTTTTAATTCGTCAACAAAATTCTTCAATTCGATCATACTATATGATAATAAATAAGCATCTTTTTAGCAAGAGCACGGCAGTTTTTTTC
>JAGLQA010000807.1 GCA_023137075.1 Candidatus Aminicenantota bacterium | reverse complement strand
TTTCACAACAAAGTAACCATTATTTTTATTCGGAAAAGCACCCGGTATATTTAAAAAATTGCGGTTTTTATGAAGTTATACTGGACAATAAACGGCGATTTCTCCGGTCTATATGGGATGGCAGGAATTAGCCTGACAATTAAATAATTTTTCTGTGATAAAACTCCCCGCTATATGGTTGACCTGTTATTCGGAGAAGAAACCCTTCGCAAAACGATTGAACCGGAGCAATGGTTGCAGGAAACCCTAAAATTCAAGACCCGCGGGTTCTATACAAGGCCAAATTTAGAGGACAACCGAATCAAATTCTATTGTCTCACCGGCTTTGCTGATATTGTGGATATCTAATCCCGATGAAGAACCATCCCACCACTTGCTATTCGGCTTCGTGGTGTCTGAAAATTTGTCCTTATAACCAGCGTGGAAGAGGTCTCCACTGTCACCGCCATGATTTTTACGGCGTTCTAGATCAAACTCATTATCTGCCTGTTCCAGGGAAACTTCGTAATGCTTATTGGGAAACATTTGTTCGTGGTTATTATCTCCCAACTCATCAATATGCCAGATTGCAAGACCCGAATCGGGTAGAGATGCATCACGTCCTACATTATTCCTGTTCTCAATGATGAAGTATTCATTCAGGTTCCTGGAGTATATCGCAAGTTGATTCTTGCCCGCAGTAAGAGATATTTTTGCTCCGTGAGTAATCTGTGCTATTATCGTACTCCATCCCGATGCGTTTTTCAGATAAGCACAGATTTGCGTGGGATTTTTCTCATCCCTTCCGCCAGAGCACATAAGGCAATAATCCCCAATGCCGCTGGACTCATGACCATAATCGTATAAATCAGGATAATCACACATCATGTGACCATTCTCATGACAAAACGTAGCGAGTGCCAATTCGCTCCCCATGTCAGTAAACTGGTAATCAAATATCACTTTTCCCGCGCTAATATCATACTCTGTTGCAAGGCTCCAGGCGTGCGGCCAAAGTCCTTCGTCCCAGTTATTTGGGCAAAACCCGGCATAGAAAATGTTCAAGGCGTATACATAACCGCCATAGTCGGTAGTAAGTTGATTAAAATCGAATCCCTGGGATTTCAGACTATCGAGCGCCTCTTTGATTAATTGACGCGCCCTTGTACCATAGGGAATCGCTGGATTTGTGTAGTACATTTTAGGATACCTGGCTTTATAATAGGCAGTTATAACATTCTTGTACTCGAACAATCCACCAGAGTTTTCATAAAAGTAATCATAAACCGATCCATTGTTCCCAAAACCTACGTAACCTTTTTTGTTGCAGAAATCTTCGACTTCGGTCTGTGGAATGGTTCCGGGTTCATCAGAGAATTCGATCAACAAGCATAGGCCTAAAAACTCTCCCTTAGTTTCCATACGAGGTGGTGCTGAGAGAGGGCTTGCAGACATGCTTGCAACACGAGCCTTATTCTTGTAATGCTCCCGTCTCTGCTCGTAGCGCCGTTTCCCCCCAATGAAACGAAAAGTATCGATGCCTCTTGCTTTAGCGGATGCCCGGTTGATGCGAATGTTTGGGCTTAGATTAAGATTTGCAGCATTAAAAACATCTACTCGTGCTCCAGAAGGAACTAGATCGTCGCCATCTTCCGAAAGTGTGGCGAATTGATAGAAGCCGGTGTTGGGATCGCGGACAATGGAAAAACCATCCAACGTCTCAAACACAGCGTAATGTTGGTCACCCCACCCTCTAACTTTAAAGGTAGTCCCATCAGGCTGTGTAAAGGTGAATTCTTTACCATAAAATTGAAATGACATGATATTCCTCCTTTTATTGAAATATAATATTCTTATACAGTAAACAGGGTCACACTATCTTGCATTGACACATTGTTGCATTGCAAGACTTGACCCAATAATCATCTAACCGTTAAGCAAAAGATCCCTAATCTATAATGTTGAAACGCGATCCCGCTTAAGTTCCTATTTAAGGTTGTAAGTAATTCCTAAACACAAACGAAGTCTAAATTTTCTCTCAATTAATTTTTCTTCCGATGGTTCCATTGCTTGATCTATGGGAGTTCCCAATTCATACCGGGAGGACAGGTAATCTATCTTTCTTGCCATTACACCACAGTTGATTATAAAACGCTTTTTTGAACCGAATATCCAGCTTGTACCGGCATAGTAGCTAAATTCTTCGGTATTGCTGGTCCCCAATCCAAAGGAAAAACCTCCCCAATGGGCTCCTTTGATACTCCTGGGATGAATATGCATGATTGCCATCACCACAGGAGTTACAGACCATTTATCTTCATTCTCTTTGATCTGCACCTTTGCTTCCTCGCCCTTTTCGACTTCTACATCTTCGACGCGGTAGGTATGATCATGCATGTTTTTGCCAAAAAGAACGCCGGCGCTAAAAGACAATTTCCAGCCGCCGTATACCTTTACAGTAACAGGTTCGGGCATCTTGTTGAAATTGGGGGGATAATCTTTTTTTAGCGGCGTCACGTTCAGTGTAAATTCCACATCGTCATTTTGGACTGTAGGAAACGTATAAGCAATGGAAAAGTACTCCTCTCTGAATTTATCAAGCAAATCCAAAATCAACTTTTCATAATTTTTCTTTTTGAAATTATTTATATCTTCACCCAGATCTAATATAATTTTAGCGTTTTTGGCATTGATTTTTTCGAATACAGCATTGTAAATGGAATTAGCTTTATTAAGATTATATTTACACTTCTTACTAACTGCTTTGCGCTGGGACTCCCTGGATTCTTCCGGTAAGAATGAAACGAAATCCTTTATCAAAGAATTTACATTTACTTCGATTTCACGGTATTTATTCCCCCGGGTAATGGCCATTACGAAAGCTGTATAAAACTTTTCGGTTCCGGTCAAATAACCTTTCCCAATTTGCAATGCTTCTTCAAGTAGTTTTTTTTCAACTTCTTTAAATAACTTCTCCAATTCTTTTCCGAGCCACTTTTTCAATGTCTTCGATTTTTCCCATGCAGTTGTTTCTTTGAGCCATTTTTTCAATTTTGTGAATCTTGCATTATTGTCCGATTCGCCTTTGAGAATTCCTACTAATTTCTCCAATTCTTCTTGAATATCCAATTGTTCTTCGAGTTTCGCTCTTATTCTCTTTATCTCACTATCAAAGAATTTTTTTGTGTTTGGAAAATCAACTACTTTCAATTCTTCCCTGGCTTTTTTCAATCTCTTTCCAAATGTGTTTCCCGCTTCTTTTAATTCCTTTTCATACCAGAGCTGGCAATCGGATAGTCTCTCTCTACTTGCATCCGTTGAGAAAGTCGATTCAACGATCTCCTTGAGTTTTTGATCCGAATGTACATCATAGGGTTGAGCAAGATCTCTAACCCCTGCTTGTTCTTTTGAGGATACTTCTTCCTTTTCCTCCTTAGTCTCTGTAACCGGCTCCGGGGTGAGAAAACTGTCTCCGCCATCAACGAAATAATCATTTGTTTTTCCATTAATTTCCACCTTAAACAAAAAGGGATTAATGTTTATGACCCTAAATGTCACATTTCTTCCATACTTAACTTTGAACTTCGAACATTTTTCAAACTCGCCGATTGCAAAGTCATAAATAACCTCTGAGTCCCTAGCGCTTGCTTTTCCATATCCCATCGATGCAAGAAGCATACATAAAACCACTAACACGAATATTTGTTTTAAGACAAACTTTCGATTCATTCTTTTCTCCTAAATTTTTTATTGTTGAAAGTTTTTCGTAGGTGAAACTTACAAAACCTGTGCACGTTGCACTCGACATTTTTTACCCGCCTGTCACCTGGTCGCTGTTTCCAATGGTAATATAATCAACCGCCGGGATATCAGCGGCGCCGGGCGAGCGGGTAACCTTTACCTGCCAACCTGGAGGGCCGGGGGGGATGGTCAATAGGGTCCGATTACCGGTGCGCCTGATAACCCCCTCCTCTACCGAAGAAAAATCGAAATCCAACCAAAAAGGCAGGTCAACCACACATTCCTGCTTCAAACTTCCGGGCCCCCGGACTACGGAAATGTGCACATAATCCTCTTCTTCAACGGTTCGCAGCGGAAACGTAATCCTGCTGTCAATACCGATCAAATTGGCGCTTCGGGCAGCATGATGATAAACACTCAGGTCCCGCTTCTCAGCTAAGAACTTGTTGAGGACCTTAATTTCAATCCCTTCGGACATGTATAAACCTCCTGTGGTATTGGCGTTCACATTTAACACAACAGTTAAGCTGCCCGGCGGCCGCTTCGACCGTCTAATTTGAGGCCCCGCCGGGAGCTTAACTGTTTCTTCATTACAGGTCCCTGTTTATGCCTGCGACCTTCCGGAAGCATAACAACACAGCCTGCCGGAAGCGCACCTCTATTATGGCATAAAAATCTCCCGGCAGTGAGTAACCTGGATGCA
Source organism: Candidatus Aminicenantota bacterium (assembly GCA_023137075.1). GTDB lineage: Bacteria > Acidobacteriota > Aminicenantia > UBA2199 > UBA2199 > JAGLQA01. The sequence goes on along the minus strand of JAGLQA010000807.1, from coordinate 223 downwards.
AAATGACGGGTAAAATTGATGCATTCATAAAGGTAGACGAGTACATATGTTGCACGAAGAGTAATTTCGTTGCAAAATGAGCCTTTCTGAGCAAAACCGGCTGATTGGCAACAATCTTGCATAACAAAAAAGGGACAGTCAATCATGATGCGAGGCTCACCCGGAAACGAATGAAATTAAACAAAAGTTTTGTTCAACTTTTTTCGTTTGTAATTTTGGACAT
>JAGLQA010000806.1 GCA_023137075.1 Candidatus Aminicenantota bacterium | reverse complement strand
GAATCTGTGCAAATCTGGTTATGCCTATAATCAGGGTCAAGTCTTGTTTTGCAACATTTGCTATGAAAAAATGTACTAAAACAAGACTTGACCCCTTATTACTTATTACAAAAACTTTTGTTAAAAAATATCCGCGCAGTCACAGGTGGGAGGTCGTTGAGATGGCGCGAAGCGCCTTCTGTGCGTGTGCCGAACGCAAAACTCAGTACTGTAGAGACGCAAAATCTTGCGTCTTAAAGACATTCAGTAAATAATAAAGCTCAAAATTAATTGCTGCAATAATTTTTTTAGTGTATTCTTTTGATTATTTTTAAAGGCTACCGGACACTTTTTCTCTGGCCCGTTCGTACTCCTTGCGAAAAAAACTTTTGCCTGTGACTTTTTTTCCGTTCATATAAACCTCTTTGACCAGGGTCGAGGTTTCAAGGATATCACCGTCCGTGACAATAAGGTTGGCTATCTTACCGGGGGCCACGGCCCCATATTCCTTGAGTCCTAAAATTTCCGCCGGATACAGGGTCAGGGCTTTCACCGCTTCCCGGGGAGAAAGACCGTAGGCCACCGCGCGGCCGGCATGAAGGGGATAATCAAAGGCGGTCGCGTCTCTATTTACAGAAAAAGAAAAAGGGATACCCTCTTTCGCTAAGGCAGCGGGAAGACGAAAAACCTTGTCGCAGCCGTCTTCCCAATCCCGGTTTTCCGCATACATAGAGGAAAGAATGACCGGGTAACCGGATTCTTTGATCTCCTTCAATACTTGTTCCCCATCATAAATGCCGTAGAGAACTAAGTGAAGCTTGAATTCTTTCCCTAATTTTATGGCATACTTTATGTCCCGGGTTGAGTTCGCCGACATAATAACCGGCAAATGATCCGTCCAGAGCGGTTTCATCGCCTCGTATGCCGGGTTAAAATCCCGGGATATTCCCTTCGCGGCACGGAGGTAGTATTTATGAGATTTATTGACAAACTCTCTTAAATCCTTTTTGGCTTTTGAAAAACCGGAGGCCCCGGCAGGTTTTTTCTTCTTTCGGGAACTTTCCGGTAACCTGACGATCAGGGCGGCCTCTTTCTTGATGAACATATCTTCCGGTGTCCAGCCGTTAAGACGCACAATAGCTGCTTTCCCCGGTATGGTGCCGCTGGAAGGCGCCGTTAGCACGACCAGGGTGCCGAACTGCCTGACAATGGGTATTAGGTTTCCCCAGGGATAAAAAGCCCGGAAGGCGGACATGTGCGGGTTGTATTTCCCCTCTTCCCGGGTATCGTTTACCATGCCGATGGAAGATATCCCCGAAAGGCCTAAGGAGGTCATGGGATTAATCAGGCCCGGGTAAACCACCCGGTCCGGGTAGTCAACCAATCGATATCCCGGCGGCACGGTGATACCCGCTCCCACCTTTTCGATTTTGTCTCCCTTTATCAGGATGATCCCGTTGTCTATATCATCGCCCGAAACGGTAACCACTTTTTTTGCTTTTATTGCCAGGAGGTTTTCCGCCGCCGCAGCCAGGGATAACATAAAAAATATCACGATTAAAACAACAACCCTTTGCTTCATTTTGTCCCTCCTTGTTTCTTTAATCCCACATATTTGTCTTTCGTCCTGTCGAAGTAGATTTCCCCTTCGATAATGGTTATCACACACTTGCTCATGGAGCTCAAGGGATGGCCGTCGAACACAGCCAGGTCGGCATCAAGGCCTTTCTTGATACTGCCGGTAAAGCTGTCAACCCCCAGCATTTTGGCCGGATTAAGGGTAATGGTTTTCAGCGCGTCAAGATCGTTCATGCCGGCGTATCTTCTCATTTTTCCCGCTTCCATATAAAGGCGGCGCATGATCTCACCCAAATCCGAATTAATCGAAATTTCCACCCCCTTCTCGTAGAGGAGCTTCAGACCGAAGGGAGAAAATTCCGAGGCCTCTACCTTATAATTCCAGGAATCGATAAAGATGGATATGCCGATGTTATTCGCACTCAACTCATCGGCAATGCGAAAGGCCTGGTGAATATGCTCGAAAGCGGCAATCTTGAAGCCGAACTTCTTAGAGAGGCGGATCAATTCGAGTGTCTCTTCCGCCCGGTAAGAGTGACAGCGAATCACCATCTTTTTATCTAAGGTATCTAACAGGGCCTCTAACTTGTAATTCTTTTTCGGTGGAATCAGTTTGAACCTCTCTTTCTTCGGGGTTTGTTTTAACTTTGTCCGAAAGGTTTGCCGTTCCTTTCTATATTCCAAAGCTTCGGAGTAGGCTTTTTCAATGGAGTAAGAAACACCCATGCGCGAATTCGGGAACATATCGGACACCCGTTTGGGATTTTCACCCAATGCCATCTTGAGGGTGCGCAGCGCTCGTCTTTCCAACATTTCTTCAGCCGGTTTACCCCATTTGAGTTTGAAGACATAATTCTCACCGCCTATCGGGTTGGCGCTGCCGTGCATGGCATGGTTCATGGTAACGCCGCCGGTTAAGGAATAGTAAATCCTGGGATCGTCCGGGTTAACCTGGTACTCCATCTTTACATCCGGGGTGATATTCTCGGCCACTTCGTTGACACCACCTGAAATCGCAATGTGGTTATGAGAATCTATAATTCCCGGTATCACCGATTTGCCGGAAAGATTTATCTCCGTAATTTTTTTCGGGTTGGGAATATTTTGTGCGATTTTGGCGATTTTCCCATTTAACACCAGCACATCACAGCCCTTTAAAATCCCCCGGTCAAAGGTATAAATCGTCCCGTTTTTCAGCAGCAGGTTCTGAGCAGGGGATAAAAGGGCGACCGTACATATCAGCATTAAAAATAATATTGTTTTTTTCATTTTTGACCTCCCCTAAAGATTCTCGGGTGTGGCAGCAAAGTTGCCTTCGCCAAAGGAACCGATAGATATCGTTCCTTCGAGCTTTTCCCCTTTTACTTTTGCGGAAATTTCTAAGGGTATATCCTGACCGCCGACATCTATTGTAAGCGCGATAAAAACCTCGTCGCCGGAGATATAACCCTCCTGGATATCCGTTAAACTGCCGTCGGGGCTGGAAATCGTCCCGGTAAGATCGTTTCCCTCTTGTTCTAAGGTCATTTTTACGTCGAATGAACCCATGGGGCTTTCGATCTTGACTTTCCATTTACCGGTAAGGTTGGTCACCGGCGGTTTGCCGTCGCCTTCACGGGTTTTAAAATCAAAAAGTTTACCCTCGACAAAGACTTTGGTAATTTTTGCTTTTTCCTCGAATATTTTTTTGTCGCACACAACCAGGTTGGCCAGCAAACCCGGCTTTATGGAACCGGCAAACCCGGAAATATCCAGCAGTTTTGCCGGATTTTGGGTCAGGGATTTAATAATTGCCGCTTCGGATACCCCGTTTTTCATCAATATCCTTATGTTTTCGACCAGGGTTTTATAGTCGCCGCTGTCCGGCGCAGTCAGGCAGACATGGTCGTGGGTTTTAAAGAATTCGGCAATCTTTTCCGGGTAGATTTTTTCGCCGGCCTCTTTTTTGATTTTATCTCCCAGTTGGGAATACCGGCTGGATAAGGGCGGCTTGAATTTGAGCGGAAGAATAATATCCGCACCGGCAGCGACTTTTCTTCGCCATACATCCGGTGACGCCACTATCACCGGGTTGATTTTAAGTTTTTTTCTCAGGATTTCAACCATTCGCTGCTCTACGATATTTCGCGTCATCATTAAAAATCTTTTTTCCCCGGTAAAAAAGGGAAGCAGAATATCCAATTCCGGCATATATTTTTCCCGCTGCGATTCGTGGAAGAACTGGAGTTTTTTCATTTTTTGGTGATAAAGGCTGTCCTCTCTTAACTGCATCAATTCGGCCATCAGGGAAGCGTGGGTCGTGGGATAGGAGCGGCTATTGGTCTTGAAAGGCAGGAACATGAATTTTTCCGGCACCACAACCGCTTCGGTCAGTTCTTCGGAAACTAAGGAAATGATCCCGGAAGTGCCGTTAATCACTCCCTGGTCCGGAACCACATGAATCATGGTGAACCCACCGGCCACCAGTTTACGGGCGCCGGATTTTTTTATTTGCACCACATCGAGTACGTTCCGTTTGATGAACAGCTTTCTCTCTTCAAAGGGTTCCCGTTTTTCCCTGTCTTTCGATTCTAAACTTTCAATATTTTTGGTGTCTTTTTCCCTCTCTTCTTCCTCAGCCGCTTTCTCTTGAAAGCCCATGTATAAGGGATCTATAAAAGCGGGGTAGACGAAGCTTCCCTGCAGATCATATTCGTTATCGAATATACCTTCCCCAAGTTCCTTCATAAGACCGATTTTATTTATCTTACAGCCTTTTAAAATAATGAAGGATTCTTGTTGAAAGCTGCCATCCGGGCGAAAAAGGGAAACATTCTTAAGGATGGTCATCTCTGCAGAAACCACAAGCGTTGTAATAAGGAGAAGAAAAAAAATAACAGCACCTATTTTTTTCTTTTTCATCTAAACCTCCAGGAATGAATTGGTGAAGGATTCAAACAAAAAATACGAAAATAAAAGGGTAAAAGTTTCAAGCGGTAAGGTTTCCACTAAATTTGACAATCAAGATATTTTTCGCTAAAATACTTGAAGAGGTAAAAAGATTTTCCTATGAAGCGCCCTATATAACAACTACAATTC
>JAGLQA010000805.1 GCA_023137075.1 Candidatus Aminicenantota bacterium | reverse complement strand
CAGAATTCGTTTAAACCGGGAAATACCAATCCTACTCGAAGTTTACAATGACGAAGTCGTCGCAAAATTCATCGATGCTGAAGTGACCGGTTTTGGTGATACGGAATCCGAAGCGATAGATCATATTAAGGAAAATATTGTCTCACTCTATTATGAATTAACAGAGGATGAAAATAATCTCGGCCCCTTACCAAAGAGATGGCTGATAGTATTAAGGGATATAATCAGCAGCAAATGAGGAAATGGGAAAAGAATAAAGTCAAAAATGTTTTAGAAAAAAAATTGGGAATTGAATTTCGCAGTGGGAAGGAATTAAACGGGTGGTTTTATTTTAACAATCAAAAGATACTCCGGGTTACAATCCCAAAAGGAAGGGATGAGTTAAAGATTGGAACTCAAAACGCGATCAGGGATAAATTAAGATTAAATTCCCCGAATTTTGATAACCTGATCAATTGTTCCTTAAGGCTCGATAATTATATCGATATATTGAAAGAGAAAAAGGTCATTACCGAGAAATAGAATTCATGCGAATCACTAAATTAAACTTTAAGAACCTTCTAAGTTTTAAAGATATCTCGATTGATTTCCTGGAAGACAATTTCAATGTTAGTAAATATAATCTTTTTATAGGTCCCAATAACGAAGGAAAATCCAATGTACTTAAAGGAATTCAGTTTCTCCGCGCACTTATAAAAACAATAAAAGAATATAAAGGTAGCCCTAAAAATTTAAACTGGAAAATCAAAGCCTTCGAAACAACCATAAGTTCCGAGTTAAATTATCTAAATGAGGAACAAGACCTGTTCTTTGAACAGAACAATAAAAATGAAATGTCTGTCTGCGTTGGGATTCAACTAAATGAAGCTGAATTGAATACCGTTTTTGAAGGCGCCTCACAGATAAACCATTTTAAAAAAATTTTAAAAGCGTGCGATTATAAAATAATTGAATTTTCAGTAACTATTGAAAAAGGAGGCAATGATAACAATTATTCTTTCAAATTTAAAAAAGTTCATTTCCCATTCTACGAAAAAAATCGATCAGTTTCTCTGTTTGATGTAGATAAGTTTGTTATTGGGCGTTATGCTGAAAGAGATGGTTACATTGAAACCAAGAAACAAAATATTGAAGATTTTTATTCTTATCTTAATAATAGCGAAACTCAAAAACAGATTGTTAATATTAAGATCTTTTTCTCGAATTTAGAGCGTTTTTTTACCGGAAGTTTAAAATTCATTCCCTCTGTTCGCAAAATCGGAGAATTTTCCCATAGCAAAGAAGAAAACAAAAAAGAATTTGATGTTATAGCTAAAGAATTGAGTCGGCTAAGAGACGGGATGCATGAGGAAAGAAAACGTTTTATGGAAATCAAGAAATTCATTCAAGAACTGATTTTCCCCAAGGTTGACTTGGATAAGATAGAAATAACATTCCCATGGCAGGAAAAAGATGGTTGCTATATGTTAAAGCTGAATGTGGATGATAGTATCCTCCCCCTCTCACAACTTGGTTCCGGGATCGAACAACTTATCTATATGGCCGTCGAAATCTTAAGAGAAAAAAATGAGACGATTTTCCTCATAGAAGAACCGGAAACGGGTTTACACCCGAAATTGCAGCGAGCATTCATTCGCTTCTTACAAGAAAATATTGAAGATAAGAATCATCAATTTTTCATTACCTCTCATTCCAGTGTTTTTATCGATCCTTTTTTGCAAAACGAAAATGCAAAAGTGTTTCAGGTTAGTTTAGATAAAAGCGATCATGCAAGCAAAATATCTCCAATAGAAAATTTAAGCCAGGTTACGGATTTATTTTTTGAATTAGGCATCAAGGGAGTAGATTATCTACAGGTTAACGGAATCATATGGGTGGAAGGTCCATCCGATAGAATTTACATTTTGAAATGGCTTGATATATATTGTAAATTAAAGAAAAATGATTTCATACCAACAGAAGGCAGGGATTTTTCAATCCTCTTCTACGGAGGATCGATCTTATCAAGTTTCGCGATTGATGCTGAAGTGAGCGGAGAATTTTTACAAAAAGAAGAGCTGGATTTCATTAATCTTGTAAAGATTAATCGCCATGTAGCCGTTGTGATGGATCGAGATTCTGGAAAAGGGAAAAAATGGCAAACGAAAAAAAGAATCGAAGAAGAAATAAAAAAATTTGACTCTGGTTTCTCATGGATTACGGATGGTAAAGAAATTGAGAACTACCTCACAGAAGTAAATATTAATAAAACATTCGGGAATCTATTGAAAGATAATTATAAAATAAATTCGAGAAAACCTTTCGAGAAACTACTTAAAAATGAAAAATTTCCAACCGGCAAAAAAGAATTCGCAAAAAAAATTACCGATACAATGGAAGACACTGACCTGCGTAATAATAAAGAATTATTAAAAAAAACAGAAGGGCTTTATCAAACAATCGATAAATGGAATTCGATTTAACATTAAAGATAACCAGTCTATATAAACAGCTTTTGAAATGAAAAACAAATAATTTTTGACTGGGGTAAATTTATAAACCTCTGGAATGAAGGGCCGCGTATCTATGAACAAAACTTCCCTTTATATTGCAAATCCTGCCTTTCGGCAAAAACTTCGTGGTTTATAAAATAACATCCGGAGAAGATAAAAAAGTCGATTCCATCGTACAGATGCAAGGGGATAAAAAATATTACATCATCCATAATGGTACGTTTTATTATCTAAAATTAATCGAACATGAAGACGATGGAGATTGGCAGGTGTTTGTGGAAAAAATCAATTAATGGGTGTGAAGAAGTCAAGGATGTCCGTTTTGCTTAGATTTTTAAAGGTTTTTGTATCTGAAGCGATTAAATCTTCTACCAGCGCCTTTTTTTGTTCCTGGAGTTTCAACATCTTTTCCTCTATAGAATCAGCCAGGACCATCTTATATGCAATCACTTTCTTCGTCTGGCCGATGCGGTGAGTACGGTCGATGGCCTGGGCTTCCACGGCCGGATTCCACCAGGGGTCAAAAATTATCACATAATCCGCGGCAGTCAGGTTCAGAGCGACGCCGCCGGCTTTCAGGCTCAATAAAAAAACGCCTACCTTATCCTCTTCCTGGAAAGCTTTAATCATTTTTCCCCGGGTTGCGACATCAACCGAACCATCGATATAGGAATAGTTGATCGCTTTCTTATCAAGGTGTTTTTTAATATTTTGTAATGCCTGAACAAATTGGGAAAAAATCAACACTTTGTGATTTTCGGATAAAATATCCTCTAATAATCCTACCAGGTAGTCAAATTTGGCGGAAGGGATATGGCTGTGTTTTTTATCTGCCAGGCCAGGGAACAAACAAATTTGCCTGAGACGCAGCATTGCTTCAAATATCTTGATTGCCGATTTTGAAACATTATTTTCATCGATCCGGTTTTCTAACTCTTTTTTATAGAAGAGCGCGGTATCGGCGTAAAGCTTTAATTGCTCCTCTTCCATCCTCAACTTTAAAAGGATCTCTATTTTTTCCGGGAGTTCTTTCTCCACCTCCCCTTTTTTGCGACGCATGACAAAGGGGTATATCATCTTTTTTAACAACTCGATTTTTTCCTTGTCTCCGTCCCGTTCGATGGGAAGGGTATATTGATTCCTAAACCATTGGGTATCTCCTAAGTAACCGGGCATTAAAAAATCAAAAAGCGACCACAATTCAAGACTGTTATTTTCGATGGGTGTACCGCTGAGAGCCAACCGGTGACTACCCGTTAAAACTCTCGCCGCTTTTGAGACCAGGGAGGAATAATTTTTAATGTTCTGGGATTCGTCTAAGACAATGTAATCAAAATAAAAATCTTTAAATAAATCAATATCATTGCGCATGGTGGCATAACTGGTAATAACCAGGTCTTTTTTGGCCCATTTTTTAAAATCTTTATCCCTTTTAATACCTAAGTGCCGATAATAGGTTAACAACGGGGTGAATCGTTCTATTTCAATTTCCCAGTTGGGAATCGCGGACACAGGTACGACCAACAGGGAAGTTTTTAATTTTTTCTTCTCCTTTAAGGATAAAAGAAGCGCAAGTGCCTGGATGGTTTTCCCCAATCCCATATCGTCGGCAAGACAACCGGAGAAATCATAATCCCGGAGAAAGTTGAGCCAGTTGAAACCGTCTTTCTGGTACTCTCTCAATTGGCCGCGGAATTCCGGGGTGACTTCGTAATCTCCGATTTTTTTAAAGTTTTCTAATTTCGTTTTGGTTTTAAGTGCGTCCTGAATGCCCGGGATACCTGCCATCCGGTTATCATAAAGCTCATGTATCAGGATGTAATTCCGGGAAGGTACCCGGAAAATTCCACCGGAATACTCTCCATACCTGGCAATCCTTTTTAATTTATCGATCTCCTGCTTCGTTACTAAGTGCAGCGTCCCTTTTTCATCGATAACAAATTGCTTTTTAAAATCGATGTTCTTTATTTTGTAAAGCCGGTCGGTTTCAGTATCGGATACGGTGGGGGTAAATTCCAGCCAATCTGTACCGGAAGCGATATTGACCTGTATTTTGCTGTCGGTATAGCCGACATAGGATTTCCATTCCGAACTGTATATCCTAAATCCTTTCTCTAAATAGGTTTTTCCCGCCTCGATGAGCCACTCGATGTAATTGCAGTCTCTGAACGGGAAATAGCTGTAAACCGACTGATTCGAATCGCCGCGCCCAATCTCCTGTTTCAATCGTTTGTCGTGCTTTAACAAGTTTACACATTTCGCTTCAAATTGTGCATTTTTTTCATAGGTATACACTTCTTTATCCGGATTTTTCCGGATAAATTTGTTTATTTCCCCGGTATAATCGAATTCTATCTCCAATCGTTCACCCTCACTCGCGCTATTACTTCCGGAAAGAAGGTTGTTTACCTGTTCTTTATAATTCTCTTTTAGAATTTTTAATATGGGAGTGGGCTGTAGATTGAATTTATATTTTTTGAGCAGTGACGTCCCAACTATTATAAATTTTGATTCGATTCTTCTTAGAGCTGATAAAACGGTCTCAAAATCGCTCAGATGATACTCATTCCGGGATGATAAAAAATGAAAAAAAGGAAAAAAATGTGCCGGTTCTTCGGGGATGGCAAAATAGTAGTCACCATTGGCAGAGAGAAAAAAAACATACAATTTCTCCCCCAAAATTTTAATCTCGTAATTGTCCCTGGCATTTATTGTCAAATTTTTATGCACGGTAAATCTTAAAAAAATCGTGAATTCCGTATCCTTTTTCACAGAGGGTGCAAATCTCACCTCTATTTTCTTGAAGGTGATTTTTTTTAAAGGGAGATATTCTCTGTTGATGCTAAGGTTACCGGGCTGGCAGTATACCAATTCATCCGGAAGGGCAAAAATCCGGCCGGCAATTTTTTCAAAATAGAGTTGATTGATAATCTTAAATTTTGCGGATTGATACGCGTCTTTTTCGGAATCATAAAAGAAAATTTTAAAAAAATCCGCAAAATCCGCGGGGATTTTTTCAAAATCATATTCATAGTTTTTAATATTGGAATTTTCGAGCTTACGAGGTTTGCCGTAAGAACCGTCTCGTCTTATAGGAATGATGAGTGGTTGAAAATAGATTGCCTTACCGCCGGTGAGATCCTGGAATTCTACTTTCAGGTTGATCCCGGGAATCCCCTTTTGCCGGGATTCTATAGCCTGATCATCTGCCCGGTTCTCCTCCAATTTCAACAGGTTCTCCTTTAAAAGGTGGTTTTTAAAAATTTTGTTGACATCAGGGAGTTTGATTTCCCGGAAATTAATTTTTCGATTCGACAGGTCAAAATCTAAATTATCCGATTCATCATGTCGTGTCACCTGCTGGTCAATAAAGGAATTAATTTTCTCTTTTGCCATTTCAAATACTTCCAGCACACTCCCTGAAAGGTTCATCGAATTTTTACAATCTTCTTTAATGAAAAAAAGCGCTGCTTTTATGTATATATCCCTTTTTCGCTCGCTGCCGTCCTGTTCGATGCAGGTTACCCGCACCGGATTACCCAGTTCATCAGGTCTGTTAAAAAAGAGGACAGCCCCATAATAGGCAGAGTTCCTGAAAAGATCCCGGTAAAGGAAAAGAAAATGACTTTCACCTAATTGGCCCAATACTCCGTAACGTATCATTTTTTTGTATTCGTCTTCACGCCGTTTTATCCCGAAACGGCCCGTATCATCGTGATACAATTTCAACAATTTTTCTCTAAAGTTGCCTGTCATGTTGTTCTCCGGAATCAATATGCGATTACATGTCGGTAATGACTAATATGTTTGATAA
>JAGLQA010000804.1 GCA_023137075.1 Candidatus Aminicenantota bacterium | reverse complement strand
AGATCGTTCCGGCTGTTCACGCTGTACTGCTTGGTGTCGATATTGGCAACGATCCGTTGATGAGTCGATGACAATTCTTTATAGGTGGTTGAACAATAGGCATGATCGATATAATTGTATTCAGTGGGATCGATTTTAATTGGTTTTCCCTTCGTTTCAATAGTGATTAACCCCTGCTCTTTTTCATCTTCTATGGTTATCTCTATCTTTTGTATAATCCCGGTGTCGTCTTTCAACACCTGGTGACCGGGGAACTCATTTTTCTTCAGGAATATAATCCTGTCGCCTGTGGCAAATTCCCGGTCATATTCATTCTCCCGGTTATCGGCTACCCGGAAAACATAACCGGGTCCCAATTCATCGCTTGCTTTCAGGTTTTCACGGACGCACTCGTTGATCTTTACCCGGTCCCGGTTGGTGCCGGTAATGATTGCCGTCTGTTCGCGTTCAGCGGGTGACAAATCCGTATAAAAACCGGCTATCTGCTGCATCCTGACCTCATCATCTTTTGTTTCATGGACCCGGTTATCCAGAACTCTGAGACTGCCGGGAAGATCATCATCCACCATGTGTTGGATGGCGTCCCGTACCATGGATTTATCACGATACAGGGTAACCCGGGCCCCGGGCGCCACCGGCAATTCTTCCAATCCGTCGGCATCGATAGACGCAAAGGGCGACCGGTTAAAAAAGGTAACTACCGCGTTTTCCTGCTGCGCTTTCTCCGCAACCAGCGCCTTGTTTCCGGCGGAAAGATTCCCACAGTTAAACACCTGCCAGGCTTCTTTGCGGTGGAGAACCTCATCCACGGTTACGAATCCGATCTTCCCGTTTTCAATCATATTGGTAAAAGGCCGACCTGCTCCCACCGGCTGCAATTGGTTTTTATCTCCAAAGGGTACGACTTCCGCGTTTTTTCGTTCCGCTGCTTCGAGCAGTTTGTCCATGGCATTATTATCCAAAAGCGATGCCGCATCGACAAACCAGATTTCCCGGTGCGAACCGGGGGTAAGTCCATCGAGGTCAGCCAACCGCAGATTCAGCGGATCGCGGTCCGCCTCCCAGGTGCCGGCCTCTTTCTGCAATTGGATGAGAAAGGAATGAAGGGTGAATACATTTTCAAAACCGGCCCGGTTTTTCAGGTTTGCCGCCACCTTGTTGGAAGGCCCTAAAGCAATCACTTTATAACCTTCCGATTGGTAAAAATTCCCGGCTGCATTCAAAATAAATTCCTTACCCACCCAGGGCGAGTACTGCACCGCTCTCACCCGGTCTTTGGAAGCGGCGATTAACCGGATTGCCTTCTGCTGGCTGTCATTCAGGGTTGAGTTTCGCAGGTAGGACTCGACCTTTGCTTCGGCAAAACCGCTGCCCCGGTTCTTTGCCGCAGCCACCCTCTCATATATTTGATTCTCGATTTTGATATTCTGTTCAGTGGAATAATAGGCGATTTTTTTTAATTCACCCACTTCGATATAGTCTCCCTTACCCCGCTTCTCATCAAAGAACTTCTTGAAATTCGTCTCGCTGATTTCAATATTCGTTTCTCCGCGGGACAACATCCCGGCATAAATATCCGTTGTGCCTTTGCTGAAACTGCCTTTTGAAAAAGCGGCATTCTCATATTCAAATTGGCGTGAGATCAAATCGATTAACTCCGCTTTGCCCGGTTTTGCCTTTTGTTGATGGACCTTAAAATTTTTTTCGGTAAAATCGGCGATACCGACTTTTTCGTATTCGCGTTTGACCGCATCGTATAAACTTTTGGCATCGTTTGTGAAAAACAGCACTTCCGCCTCGGAACGGGAGGTTTTAACCAATAGATCATTGGCGCTGTTTACGTTAAATTGTTTAGTGTCGAAATTGGCAATAATGCGCTTGTCGCTGGCTGACTGCACCTTATAAGTCGTTGTACAAAATATATGATCGATATGATCGTATGTGTCGCTGTAAAAAATAATCCGCTTCCCCTTTAAATCAACGGCAATTCGTTTATAATCGCGTCGTTGAAGAAAACCGTAACCTTTGCCACCCCACTTCACTTTATCTTCTATTTTTAAGATCGTGGCGGTGTCGTTTTTCATGATGCGGTGCCCCGATAGGTAGGCTTTTCTTAAGAAAATGATTTTATCGCCCTGGGCAAATTCTTTAACCTGCACCTTGCCCCTGCTGCCGGTAACGGCAAAAACACGACCACCGATCAATTCTCCTTTCTCTTTAAGCCGTTGGCGGATATATTCGTTGATCTTTTCCCGGTCCCGGTTCACCGATGTTACGATGGTGGTAACGGCTCTTTCCTTCGCTGACAATCCCACGTAAAAATCGGCAAT
>JAGLQA010000803.1 GCA_023137075.1 Candidatus Aminicenantota bacterium | reverse complement strand
TTTGCGGATGATCTTTTTACCGGGTTGAACAAACTCGGCAAGGGTTCGTCGCACACCCTGCATATTGTATTATTGGCTGCATTAACGGCACTTTTAGGCAAATATACCGGCAGTGACGATATTTTGATCGGCACTCCCATATACCGCCAGGAAACTGAGGATGAATTCATCAACACCATGTTGGTGATACGGAATCGCCTGCATTCCGATATAACCTTTAAAGATTTATTAATCCGGATGAAACAGACAGTGGGAGAAGCAGTTGAGCACCAGGCATACCCGGTAGAGCTGCTTCCTAATAAATTGGATATACCTGTTTCCGAACCTAATTTAAATGAAAATTTTCCCCTGTTTGATGTAGTAGTGCTGGTCCGGGCGATTCATGACAAAACATATCTTCGTTCCATTCAACCTAATTTCACTTTTTTATTCGAAAATAAGCAGGGGTATATCGAAGGAGAATTGGAATATAATTCGTCCAGGTATTTCGATGCAACCATAGAGAGGATACTCGACCATTTTACGCGACTGCTGCAAAAAATCCTGATAAATCCCGGTTCGATGTTTTGTGATATAGAGATTCTTTCAGAGGAAGAAAGGAAACAATTGTTATTTGATTTCAATGATAGTTTTGCTGGATACCCGGAAGATAAAACCGTCCGGCAGTTATTCGAAGAACAGGTAGTAAGAACTCCGGGTAATATTGCTGTAGTTGACCTGGCGCATGGTGGCCGGGGCATGTCACGAAATGGCAAGGAGGCGCAATCGCGACAATCGGCACATTTTACTTACCGTGAATTAGACAGGGAAGCTGAATCCCTGTCAAGAATGTTGATTGACCGGGGAGTGAATCCCGACACGATAGTCGGCATAATGGTAGACCGGTCGGTGGAGATGTTAGCAGGTATTCTGGCAATATTAAAAGCAGGCGGTGCCTATCTTCCCATTGATCCCGATTATCCAAAGCAGCGAAAGTCGTATATGATACACGACAGCGGCACAAAGGTATTACTAACCACCGGTGATTGTAACGATGACGCGGAAACCTTTAGAAGCCTGCAGGTGGAACGGATTCTTATAGAAAAAATAACATTCCCCTTCCCCGGAGGGGTTACCGAAAGTCGGAGTGGGTTACATCAACCGGATAATTTGGCATATATCATTTACACCTCCGGCACCACGGGCAAGCCCAAAGGAGTAATGATAGAACACAAAAATGTCGTAAGTTTGATGTTTAATGATAAATTTTCATTTGATTTTAACCATCGCGATATATGGACGATGTTCCATTCCTACTGTTTTGATTTTTCAGTTTGGGAGATGTACGGCGCTTTATTATATGGGGGGCAATTGGTTCTTATATCTAAAATGGACGCCAGAGATTCTCGCAAGTATTTAGAGATTTTAAGGGAAAAAAATGTTACGATACTGAATCAGACCCCATCGTCCTTTTATAATTTACTGGAACTGGAGTTGAAAGAACCGGGGAGAGAATTAAATATCAGGTACATCATTTTCGGTGGTGAAACTTTAAATCCGTTAAGATTGAGGGGATGGAAAGCAAAGTATCCCGGAACAAAACTAATTAATATGTATGGTATCACAGAGACCACAGTACATGTTACGTTTAAGGAAATAGGAAATATAGAGATTGAATCGAGTATTAGCAATATAGGAAAACCTATTCCAACTTTAAACACTTATGTAGTGGATAAATATTTAAACCTGGTACCTATCGGATCAGCCGGGGAAATGGTCGTGGGCGGAAATGGTGTAAGTCGAGGATATGTAAATAGCCCGGAATTGACCTGTGAAAAATTTATCCGTAATCCTTTTGTTTCAGGCGAAAGACTTTACAGATCCGGTGACCTGGTGAAGTTAACCGCAGGTGGTGAGGTAGAATACCTGGGAAGAATAGACCACCAGGTAAAGATAAGAGGTTTCCGGGTTGAACTCGGCGAGATTGAAAGCCAATTATTGAAACATAAAGATATAAAAGATGCAGTAGCCACGGTGAGGAAATATGGTACTGATGATAAGTATATCTGTGCTTACATAGTAGCGGAGCGCTCCCGGGATAAGGAATTTGCCGGTACTCCAACCGGTTCTGATTTAAAGCAATATTTATCCCATCTACTCCCTGATTACATGATACCTTCATATTTTATTCACCTGAAAAGTATTCCTTTAACCACGAATGGCAAAGTGGACCGGAAAGCCTTGCCGGAGCCTGGAATTGATAGGGCCAGGGTGGATTGTATTTCGCCCAGGGATGAAACGGAAGAGAAACTTGCCCGGGCCTGGAGCGAAGTCCTGGGAATAGAGAAAGGAGTTATAGGTATAGATGATAATTTTTTCGAATTGGGAGGACATTCATTAAAAGCAGCAGTATTGATGTCAAGATTGCATAAAGAATTTGATGTAAAAGTCTCCTTAGAGGAGATTTTTAAAACACCGACAATCAGGGAATTGGCCGAATATTTCAAAGCCGTAGGTGCGGTAGAGAGAGAACACTCATCTATTGAACCGTGGGAAAAAAAGGAGAGTTACGCTCTCTCTTCAGCCCAAAAGCGATTGTATGTTCTCCAGAAGATGGAAAGAGATAATATCCTTTACAATATACCGGCATTGTATTTGCTGGAGGGAAGATTTGACAAAAGTAAACTTGAGGAAACTTTCAAAAAATTGATAGGCAGGCATGAAAGTTTACGGACATCTTTTGAGATGAAAGAAGGCGAACCGGTACAGAGGATAATCAATCTCAAGTGCATCGAATTTCAAATCGAATATTTTAAGACAGGCAATAAAAAAACAGGCAATAGGAAGGAGGTAGAAGGTATCAGCGATCGATTCATCCGCCCCTTTGACCTCTCACATGTTCCTCTTTTTAGAGTCGGTTTGATTGAGTTACCGGATGAGGTTGACAATCCCAATACTCTGGGCGCCGATTACCCCCAACTGCAAACTCAAGAGGGGATTTCCGAGGATAGGCATATCCTGATGTTTGATATGCATCATATTGTATCGGACGGTATCTCTATCGGGTTATTCACTAAGGAGTTTATGGCCCTTTATGCAGGAGAGGAATTACCGCCTTTAAGGCTTCATTATAAAGATTATTCCCTATGGCAGCGCAGTGAGAAGGTAAGGGAATCAATTAAAGAACAGGAAGAGTACTGGTTAAAGCAGTTTTCCGGGGAAATCCCGGTTCTTTATCTACCTACGGATTACCCCAGGCCGGAGGTTCAGAGCTTTGCCGGGAGTACAGTCAATTTTGAAGTCGGTAAAATAGAAACCGCAGCATTAAATAAGATAGCTCATGAACAAGGTGCCACATTGTACATGATTATGCTTGCTATTTTCAATATTTTACTTACAAAAATAAGCGGCCAGGAAAATATTGTAATCGGGACAGTTATAGCCGGGCGCATGCATATGGATTTAGAGCGGATAATCGGTATGTTTGTTAATACCCTGGCTTTGAGAAACTATCCTTTAGGCCATCAAACTTTTAACGAGTTCGCGGCGGAGGTGAAAGAGAGAGCATTGAAGTCTTTTGAGAACCAGGAGTACCAATTTGAAGACCTGGTATATAAGGCAGCCGTTAAACGTGATGTCAGTAGGAATCCTATCTTTGATGTGATGTTTGTATTTCAGAATATCGATGTACAATACGGTGATATTCCAAGAATTGAAATCCCCGATTTAAGCTTAAAACCTTTTGAATATAAGAACAAATTATCGAAATTCGATTTAAATTTTTCCGGTATTGAAGCAGAGAAAAAACTGTTCTTTTCTGTGGATTTTTGTACGAAACTATTCAAAAAAGAAACTATAGAGAGGTTTATAGATTATATCGGGAGAATAATTTCCGCTGTTACCCGGGATACCGGGTTAAAATTATATGAAATAGAGATTCTATCGGAAGAGGAGAAAGAAGTAATTTTATATGAGTTTAATGAAAACAGGACCGAATATCCCCACGATAAGACAATCCGGCAATTATTCGAAGAACAGGCAGCAAAAACTCCAGGTAATACTGCTGTTGTTGGCATGCTGCTTGGGGCATGGGGCATGGTGCGAAATGAAAGGGTGACGCAATCGCGACAATCGGTACATCTTACTTACCGTAAATTAGACCGGGAAGCCGGCGCCCTGGCAAGGATATTGACTGACAGGGGAGTAATCCCCGACACCATAGTTGGCATTATGATAGAGCCGTCAATAGAGATGATAATTGGGTTACTGGCAGTACTGAAAGCAGGAGTCGCCTATCTGCCCATAGATCCTGATTATCCGCCGGAGCGAATTGAATATATATTGGCAGACAGTGGGACAAAAATGTTGATTACAAACAATGGTTTGTTTAAAAGATCCGAAACAAATCCGGATAATGGAAATTCAAATGACCGGAACAATACAACTGCGAGTTCTGTTTTGAATTTTGGACATTTGAATTTTAAATTTGTTTCGAGTTTCGAATCTCGTGTTTCGGATTTAAAATCCGTATCAGCACCTGCATCTTCCAGTAGTGCTATTGCTTACATCATCTATACTTCGGGTTCTACAGGGAAAC
>JAGLQA010000802.1 GCA_023137075.1 Candidatus Aminicenantota bacterium | reverse complement strand
ATAATTGCGGAGACCATAATTAAAAGGATCTCTAACTTTAAATTTTTAATGCTTTTTAACAAAATTGCCTCCGGTGTCCAAACTTAAAAAAAATTCTCAGGTCCTCGGGGACTGCCGTCGAGATGGCGCGACGCGCCTTCTATGCCTGGCCGCGCATAGGAGTTAACCGGATTTTCTGACTGCGAATTTCTTTTTCTCCATTCTTTCTAATTTTTTTTTCCCCTTTTCGGCAGCATCTTTACTTTTGAAATTTCCCACCCTGACCCGGTAGAGAGTCTTATTTTTGCTTGTAGTCGAAAGAATCTCCGTGGGGTACCCCAACCTCCCGAACTTTGCAGCATAGTTTTTCGCATTGGTAAAGCTTGAAAACGCCCCTACCTGGACGGAATAGTAGGACTCTCTTTTTACGGTTCTTCCTTTAATCGTATGTCCCGTTTTCTCGGCATGCTTACGGACAGGTTGCTGATGCAGCTTCATCTCTTCATTTATAGATGGAGTATTTTCATTTTTTTCAACCGGCAACTCTTCGGTCTTCCGGTTGTCATCGAGGATATTGATCTCCTTAGTACGATCGCCCTGTTCAGTTAATTGTGCTCTTACATCCTGGTTTTTCAGCGACGATTTACCGGCCTGGTACCCGAGGTAGAAAAGGAAAATCCCGATTATAATGACTCCCACGAGGAGAATCACGATATGCATAAGGGTGACTTTTATTTCGAGATAGGATTTCTCCAGACTATTCATCTTTTTTTTTGTCAAACAAATTCATGAGCAAGTCTATGGGCAGCGGAAATACAATGGTGGAGGAATTCTCAGCCGAAATATCTATCAGGGTTTGCATGTACCTGAGTTGAATAGTGGTAGGATTCTTTGAAATGGTATTTGCCGCATCCAATAGTTTTGACGAGGCCTCCAGTTCGCCTTTGGCATGGATGACCTTGGCTCTTCTTTCTCTTTCCGCCTCAGCCTGCTTGGCCATTGCCCGCTGCATCTCCTGTGGTAAGTCCACATATTTGATCTCCACCATTGAAACCTTAACGCCCCAGGGATCGGTATGCTCATCGATAATGGATTGTAATTTTGAATTCAACTTCTCTCTTTCGGACAATAATTCGTCGAGTTCGCACTGTCCAAGCACAGACCTTAAGGTTGTCTGGGAAAGTTGAGATGTAGCGTACCCATAATCCTGGACTTCCAATATGGCCTTTTTCGGATCGATCACCCGGTAATAAACAACGGCATTAACCTTTACCGAAACATTATCCTTGGTGATAACATCCTGGGGCGGGACATCGAGGACAATGGTCCTGAGACTCACTTTAACCATTTTATCTATGGGATAAAGCACAAAGATCAGACCCGGACCTTTGGGCCTGGCCAGCACTCTACCTAACCGGAAGATAATGCCCCTTTCATACTCTTTTAATACCTTTAACCAATTAAAGACGAGAAACAACAAAAATATTCCCACATACATTAACGGTGTAAAAACAGCCATTTTAACCTCCTTTTTAAGCCTTGTTAACAAGGCTCACTTTTAACACAAAATTTTCAAGGGATTCGACTTGTACCTTAGATCCGGCCGGGATATTCTCATCGGAGACGGCATTCCACCATTCTCCATGTACAAAAACCTTGCCGGATGTACCGGTGATTTTGGTTCTTGCCACCCCGATCTCCCCGGTCAGCCCTTCCTGCCCGGTTTCGACCTTCTTTCTTACGGATTGATACACTTTGTAGGTTAAGAACAGGAATAACAGGGCAATTCCTACGGAAAAAACGATAATAACCGACATGGCAGGCCTCATTTCAGGGACCGGGGAGTTGATCAACATGATGGAACCCAACACAAAGGAGATGACACCCCCAATCCCGAATACCCCGAAACCGGGGACTTTTATTTCTGCGATAAAAAATCCGATTGCCAGGAAAATCAGTAGTAATCCCACGTAGTTAATAGGTAATATCTGGAACGCCATGAAAGCCAGCAGCAGGCAAATACCGCCAAGAACTCCGGGAATGATAATGCCCGGGTGGGTAAACTCTAAGTATAGTCCGAGTAACCCGAACATTAACAGGAAATAGGCCAGGTTGGGATTGGTAATGGTTTTTAGGAACTTTTGCCGGGTACTCATTTCCAGAACGATGATCTTTTCTCCTGCAAGTTCCATGACAAACGTCTCACCGTTAGCCGTAACCACCTCTTTGCCTTCTAATTGTTCCAGCAGATCGTCGATATCTTCGGCGATATACTCGATCAGGTTTTTTTCCAGGCACTCTTCCGCCGGGTAAGATTTTGCCTCGCTTACGGCTTTCTCGGCCAATTCGATATTGCGACCCCTGTTTTTGGCCAGGGATTTGATATAGGAGACCGCATCATTGGTAATTTTCTTCTTCATGGTGTCATCGATTTTGGAGCCACCGACCGAAACCGGTGACGCGGCACCCGTGCTCGTACCCGGGGACATGGAAGCGATATCGGCCGAGATTGTTATGAAGAAGCCTGCGGATGCGGCCCTGGCGCCTTTGGGTGACACATAGACGGCGACCGGGGCGGGCGAATTGAGAATCTCTTTTATAATAGTACGCATGGAGGTATCGAATCCCCCGGGGGTATCCATCTCGATAATAACCAATTTGACATCCTTCGCTTCTCTGATAGTTCGAAAAGCATCGACCACGAACTCTTCGGTTATGGTTTCGATAGGGCCTTTTATTTCAAACTTATAGATTTCCGCATTCATCAGCAGCGGAAAGAATATTATAAATAATAGTAGATATCTTTTTATTTTCATGTTAAACCTCGATAATACTTTTTCCTTTAATATCCATAACACACTTATTATAATTTATA
>JAGLQA010000801.1 GCA_023137075.1 Candidatus Aminicenantota bacterium | reverse complement strand
ATTTTAGAGCTTTTCATTCCAAAATTAGAATTGCTGTACGCCGCGCTTCAGAGTGCCGGATGGACAGAGAATCAGAGACCCAATTTATGGATTGGGGCACACCACACGAAAGCCGAGGTCGTTGTACCAAAAGTTATCAGGAATAAGGTCGTAGCGAGAAACGCAGCACAACGAAGACGCCCACAAGTACCAGGAACCACCTCGCAGGGCGAAAAAATCTTTATCGTCGTCATAATAGTTGCCCTGCCACTCCCACACATTACCGCCCATGTCTAACAGGCCTTCGGGGGTGGCGCCTTGCGGGTAGCGGTCCACCGGCGTGGTGGTGCCTACATTTTTATTGTAATTGGCCAATTCCTGGGTGGGTTCTCCCCTACTCTTCAGCCAGGGATATTTCCGCAGCGAGCCGTCCTTCTCCCTACCGGCAGCAGCCCACACCCATTCTATTTCCGTGGGCAGGCGGAACATTTCCGCCAATTCTTTAATACCCGGCAATTGACGAATACCTTGCACCACGCCCCGCTTCGGATATGCGCAGGTAGGTGAAGGTCTCCCGGGTGGGGGCGGTAATGGTTTCAAAACCCGGGCCCACCACCCCGATACGTCCCAATTCCATTCTCAAAGATTTCCGGTAACGGTTTAAACACCTGCTGCCGGGTTTCTTATTAGTAACGCTCTTGTTTAAATGCGTATAAATTGCAAAACATAATGCCGCCACCGTTACCAACAAACCGGCAATGCCCAATACTATGCCTAACTCCATTCGCTTGCTCCGAAAAAATCATTTTGTTAAATCACATTTTAAGGGAAATCGAAAAGAATTTCAAGGCTGGGCTGAACCGAAATTTAGATAGGGTTTTTCTGCCATGACGATAGTATTTTACAAGAAAAGAGGTTCTTTTTCAATTATATTTGATATTATTGATTGCCGGATATTATGGCGCTTGATCTTCTTGACCGGGACTATGATATCACGCTGGTTTCGATGAATTATCCCTAAACTACCCGACTTCCTCCATCATATGCTTTTGAACGTACCGCCCCAATTTTTTACTTCCTGCTCCCCTTTAAGATACTATCGAAAACTGCAGCAAATTCGATAACTTCCGGCAATTGGAAGATTGAGAAATGGTCACCGCTTATTTTATTAAATTTCAGCGGCTTTTCAAAATAACGGGACCATCGCCTTCCGGTCGACACCTTTGATCGGACGGCTGCAAAGAAATGCGCCGCAGTATTTATTTTTCCCCCTGGTATATAATTATTCCGCGCATTTTCCAGGGTACGAATTCTATTCAGGTAGTAAATCAATTCCTTTATTCCTGATCGGTCATAATCTGGTAATATCCGGGCCATTCCTTGGGGAATTAATTTCTTAATGCTTCCCGGATCAAAATAACCTGCCGCGGATGCGGCGCCGGATACGGCAGATATTAAATAATCTACTAAGTGATGCCATAATCGATCGATTCCCCCTGCTTTTCTAATCTCCGGGTTGATTACACTTTTCCCTAAATACTTTTGCAGCCATTCCAATTCGGACTCAAGGATAAATTCGTGTGTTTTTCCTTTAGACAACGAACGCTGCCGCGGCGCGGGAGAATCGATCAACGCCAAAAACCCGATTTCTTCGTTCAACTGCTGCAGTCGTCTTGTTATTTCAAAGGCAATCGTGCCTCCGAGAGACCAGCCTACAATATAATAAGGACCATGGGATTGAACTTTTTTTATCTTTTCTGAATACTCCCGGGACAACTCTTCGATGGTACGATTTTGAGGTGCGGGATACTCCGGTTTATCCGCCCGGATACCCCAATAATTAAATCCGGCGGTTAAACGTTTACAAAATTCGATATACCCTTCAATCTCCCCACTGCCATCGTGAACGAAGAATAGATGAAGGGCTTTGGCGGATTCTTTCCTCAGCAATACTAAATTTTCGTCTTCTAACGGGAAAGTTCCCTTTTTTGCCCTCCTGATGTATTCTGCCAGTTTCCTGGGAGTTGGGGTTTTAAATACTTCTATCAACGGGATTCTCACATTTATTTTCTCCCGGATCTTTGACGTCATTATAGTGGCGGTCAATGAATGCCCTCCTAATTCGAAAAAATCGGAATCTATGCTGATGATATCTTTTTCCCGGTGTAATACTTCAGACCATATCTCTACCAATTTTTTTTCTTCTTCATTCCCGGGGGGGGTATAACGGCGCTCTCCCTTTATTACGGGCACAGGTAATGCCTTGCGGTCGATTTTACCGTTAGACGTAATTGGTATCTTATCCAACTCCGTAAAACACGTGGGAATCATGTAACCCGGGAGCGATTGAGATAGATATTTTTTTAATTCCGCCGGTTTCATAGAGTCCGAATGGGCAGCGTCCCTGACAACATAGGCACATAAATATGTATCT
>JAGLQA010000800.1 GCA_023137075.1 Candidatus Aminicenantota bacterium | reverse complement strand
GGACTCATTTTCCTGCTGCGGAAACCGATTTTAAAGTATTTAGACGATAGAAGTAAAAGCGTAAAAATAGATATAGAGGAAAGAGAAGAGAATTTAAAAAAGACCGCGAAAATCCTGGAAGAGATCAGGAACCGGCTGGACAGAATCGAGGAAGAAGTTGAGGAGATGAAAAATTCGGCACGAAAGAGCGGCGAAGAAGAGAAGCAAAAGATCCAGGCCCTGGGCCGGCAGGAAGCGGAACGGGTTGTTCGCTTGAATGAAGAGGAGATTAACCAGAGAATCGAATCCGCTGTCCGTAAACTGAAAGAAAAGGTCGCCGACCTTACCATCGAACAGTTTAAGAAGGAAGTGAAAACGGAATTGGATGACAGGCTCCACGAAAAAATAATCGAAAAGAATATCGAAGTGATTGGTGAACTAATTGAAAGAAAATAGCCTGGCAAAAAGATACGCCTCGGGAATGATTAAAAGCGTAAAAGATGAGCAAGAGTATGTTAAAATAAAAAGAGAATTGGAAATTTTTTTAGAATTATTGGATGGGAATAAGGAATTCAGAGCGGGAATGGAAAGTTCCCTATTTTCCACAAAGCAGAAAAGGGAATTGATTGACGCGATTCATAAAAAGGTAAGTTTTAGTAAAAAAACCTACAATTTTCTCCTGGCAATGCTGGAGAAGAATCGACTAATCATCCTTGACCTAATTATTCAATTCTTAGAAGAGTTGTGGTTTAAACGTAACGGCGTCGAAAAATTGAGGGTATTCTCTGCCGTTGAATTAGACGAACAATTAGAAAAAAAATTAATTAAAAATTTTGAAAAATCCTTTGAAAAAAAAATAATCATAGAAAAGGAGGTCGATGAATCTTTGATTGCCGGGATAAAGATTCAACGGGGTTCGATTTTTTACGATTTTTCCATTAGTGGGAACTTGAAGAAGTTGAGAGATGAAATGGCAAGTGAGATAGATATTGAAGCAGTACCTGAAAAGGAGCCATAGGATGCAAATTAATGTAGAAGAAATCAGTGATTTAATCAAACAAAAAATCGAAGGTTTTAAATTAGATTTCGACAAAGAAGAGACCGGGATCGTGGTTTCCGTGGGTGACGGAATCGCCCGCATATACGGATTGGAAAACGTGATGTATAACGAGTTGCTAGATTTCCCCGAAAAAATAAACGGGATTGCCTTGAATTTGGAAGAAGACAGCGTCGGGGCCATTATCCTGGAAGAACCTTTTAAAATAAAAGAAGGCGATGTAGTCAAGAGGACCAAGAAGATTATTTCCGTGCCCGCGGGCGAAGCCTTAGTGGGACGGGTGGTCGATCCACTCGGTGAACCGCTTGACGATAAGGGACCTATCGAAACAAAAACCTACATTCCCATCGAACGGCTGGCCCCCGGTGTGGTGGCCCGGCAGCCCGTAAAAGAGCCTTTACAAACCGGTATTAAAGCCATAGATGCCATGATTCCCATCGGCCGCGGCCAGAGAGAATTGATCATCGGCGACCGGCAGACAGGAAAAACCGCAATTGCCATTGATACCATCATCAACCAGAA
>JAGLQA010000080.1 GCA_023137075.1 Candidatus Aminicenantota bacterium | reverse complement strand
GGGATTCTGGAGGCATATACAGGAAAAGCTTTCCGGGTAAAAGAAATCGATTGTTGGGCAAGTGGAGACAGAGTTTGCCGTTTTGATGTCAGGCTGCAAAAGGAGACTAAATGATTTATGAAGCCATTGAAAAACTTGCCATCCTCTTGCAAGGCAGAATTCCGGAAAAAATTGACACCGGGAAGATTGCCGATGAAAGCAAACACAAACTTGCAGTTATGTTGAATCAACTTATCGCCTTTATGAAAGAGACACATGAGTTCATCATTCCATTATCGAGAGGGAAATTAGACGAGATAAGACTTCCGCCAAAGAATTTTCTTGGTTCACCTTTCAAGGAATTACATTCCCGCCTGCTCCATCTCACATGGCAGGCAAAACAAGTTGCAAAGGGCGATTTTGGTCAGCGAGTCGATTTTATGGGTGAATTCTCTGAAGCATTTAACTCCATGATTATTTCTCTCGATAATAACGAAACGCTACTCAAGAGGAAAATCGATGAGTTGGAGAAAGCCCTTTCTCATATTAAAAGGCTGGAAGGTATTTTGCCGATATGTGCCAATTGTAAAAAAATAAGACTTGAGGGAACGGACCTCAAGAATCAAGACAGTTGGATGCAAATAGAGAATTATATAAGCAAAAGAACAGAGGCTCAATTTTCACATACTATCTGTCCGGAGTGTGTGAAAAAACTCTATCCTGATTTCAGGGGCTAACAAGGCGCTCTACCGGACGGAAACTCCATTCATAATTTAGCTTTTAGTTATCGCGTACATGATGATACAGGCGCTGACGCCGACATTGAGGGATTCCACATCCTTGTTCTGGGGAATGCGCAGCATGGGGAAGCGGGTAAATAACGCCTCTTTCAACCCCTGGCCTTCATTACCGAATATAATTACACAGGGAAAGTGGACTTCATCCATGGGAACCGGATTTTCCTCACCCGGAAAACCGGCGGATGTTAAGTAGATATGATAGTTTTTCGCCTTTGCTTTTTTTATCAGGGTCTCAACATCCTCAAACTCCTGGAAATCTACCTCGAGGAAGGACGTTTGCGCGGCACGTAAAAACCTGGAATTATTGGGATTCACGGAAGCGCCGGTTAAAGCGATGGAATCGATTCCAAAGGCCGCCGCACACCTGAATATGGTGCCCACATTTCCGGGGTCCTGCACATCATGAATGCCGATGACGATCCGGGCTTTGTTCAGGTTAATTTTTCTCTTTTTTATCTTCAAAACAGCTAAAAAATCCGCACTCTCCTTCAAGGAAGAAATTTTTCTAAGAACCTGTTCATGAACATACCATATCTCATGAATACTTTTTCCGGAAATATTTAATTTCCCCTCTTCGCGGTTGTTGATAATCAGTTTCGATATTTTCATATCACGCTGCAAGATATCCCGAACCAGTTTTTCACCTTCAAAAATGAAATAATTATCCTTTTCTTTGAGCAGCTCCTTTACCTTCGGGTTTGATCTCGATGTGATCCTATATATCATTACTTCTGACTTTTTCACTTCGGCATTCTATTTTTCCGATTTAATACCCGGTGGCACAACCGTCTTTACGCGATTCACTGCCGCCGATTAAAATCCCTCTTACGGCATCGATCCATATGCCCTGGTAACCGCCAAACCCCCCTGCGGTTTTGGAGATTTGCTGACCTTTGCCCAGCAGCTCCCGTATGGTTTCAGGCGAAATCCCACTCTCTAAATAGACCACGCCGCCATCGGTCATCACGCCGTAATCGGGCTGGGAAGAACCACCGTGCCGGAACCTGGGGGCATCTCCCGCTTCCTGGATGTTCATGCCGAATTCGATGATATTCAAAAGCACCTGGACATGACCCTGGGGCTGCATCGAACCGCCCATTACACCGAAGGTAAAGACGGGTTTACCGTCTTTGGTGACCATGGCGGGAATGATGGTGTGAAATGGCCGTTTGCCCGGCTCGAACACATTCAGGTGTTCCTTTTCGAGATTGAACAGGGCGCCCCGGTCCTGCAGGCAGAATCCCAGGCCGTCCGGTACCATCCCGGAGCCGAAACCGGCATAATTACTCTGGATTAAGGATACGGCATTGCGATCTTTGTCCACCACGGTCAGGTAAATCGTATCTCCTTTTTCAAGTGCTTTGTCATGGTAAGGCAATTCCTTCAGGGCTTTATCCGGATCGTAAAGTTTCAAACGTTCTTCCGCGTATTCAGGGGATAGTAGTTTCTCAATCGGTAGTTTTGCGAATTTCGGATCCGCATAAAACCGGGCCCGGTCCTCATAAACGATTTTTTTCATCTCGACCAGGGTGTGCAGGTATTGGGCAGAGTTGTGGCCCATGGATTTTAAATCGAGTTTTTTCAGCATGTTGAGCATCTGCAGAACCGCTATCCCCTGTCCGTTAGGCGGAAGCTCCCACACATCGTAACCTTTGTAATTTGCGGATAAGGGTTCCACCCATTCGGCATGGTAATCGGCAAAATCCTCACAGCGGAAGAACCCACCCACTCGTTCGGAATACCGGGCTATTGTCCCGGCAATCTCACCCTTGTAGAAAACATCCCGGCCTTTTTCGGCAATCAGGCTCAGGGTTTTTGCTAATTCCGGGTTTTTGAAAATATCGCCTTTTTTCAGCAGTTTCCCACCTGGGGCATAGAGCTTTTGAAAGTTTTCATACTTAGCGAATCGTTCTACGGAAATTTGCCAGTATAGGGCAATCAATTCCGAAAGGGGGAAGCCCTTTTTCGCATAGGAGATTGCCGGGGCCAAAATATCTTTCATCGGCAATTTGCCGAATTTTTTGTGCAGTTCGAACCAGCCGTCCACGCAGCCCGGCACGGTCCAGGACAGGGGGCCGTAATAGGGTACCCTTTTGTGGCCCTTTTCTTTAAAGTGTTTCAGGGATAAGGCCATTGGGGAGGGGCCACTGGAGTTGAGACCGTAGAGTCGTTTTGTTTTGCTGTCGTAGACAATGGCAAACAGGTCGCCTCCGATACCGCTGCTGGTGGGCTCCATCAAGCCTAAGGCAGCGTTAACGGCAATCGCCGCATCGATGGCATTTCCTCCTTTTTTCAGGATAGCGATGCCGATCTGCACTGCCAGGGGTTGGCTGGCGCACACCATGCCTTCGGTTGAAATCACCTCCGACCGGGTGGCAAACATTTTACCCGTTAAACGATCGGCTGAAAAAAGCGCCATACTTAAGCAAAAAATCAGCAAAATCAATAATAAACTTAAGATATTTACTTTGGCCATTTGTTACTCCTTTTGCCGCGGATTCACCCTATAGTATACACATTTTTTTTCTTTTTGCCTAACAAAAGCGAAAGTTTGTTTTGGAATTTGTAAATAAGAAGAAAAAAAAAGGAGGTTATTTCTAACCTCCCTTTAAAATTATAGTGAATGTTTTCCTATTTTGTTACGGCTTTATAGGCGTTTATTCTTCCTTTACCGTAGTAGTCATCGTTCCCGGGTTTACCTAAATCATCGGCAGTCTGGGTCAAATGATTTTTTAATTGCCCCACGCTCATTTTACCGTATTTGGAGATAACTAAAGCAGCCACTCCGGATACATTGGGGGCTGCCATGCTGGTTCCGGCTGCCCACATCCAGCCGCCAACCGTGGTACTGAAAACCATATCAAGGTGCCAGCCGGGGTTAGGCCAGAGCAGCCAATCGCCGCCGGGAGCGGCTAAGTCTATGGCTCCTTTACCGTAGTTGGTGTAATGGGCCGGGTTGTCAAAATTTTGCAATCCTACCGGGCCGGTTGCCGAGATAGTCAGTCCGTTCCCCAATTCTCCGGGAATCAATATTATGTTCCCCAGGTATTGAAGATCAACTCCTTCGTTCCCTGCCGCGCATACGACCAAAACGCCCTGGGATGATGCATAGGTTATCGCTTTGTTTATCATGTTTTTGAGAGCAGCGGCATCAGACGCAGTGTAATAGGGGGGATTTCCATTCTTTTTCAGGTAACCGCCTAAGCTCATATTGATAATATCCGCATTATGGGCAACGGCATGATAGATACCTTCGGTTATCCAATAAAAAGAACCTGAACCGGTATTATCCAATACCTTGACGGCAATCAGCGTCGCATCCGGTGCAACTCCGATTGATCCCCAGTCGTTATCCGCCGCAGCGATTATTCCGGCTACATGGGTGCCGTGACCTCTTTCATCTAAGTAATCGGGTTCATAGGGCACAAAGGACGCACTGGCCGCATAATCGATATTTCCCATCACATCGGGATGGTAATACCAGATGCCGGTATCCAACACGGCAACCCGGGCGCCGGCGCCGGTCACGCCTTCATCCCAGGCCAGGTCAGCTTGAATGACTGGTAAATGCCACTGAAATCCGTAAAAGGTTTCATTGTCCCCGATGCCGGCAGCATGGGCATACTCATCAACATCAGGTATCCAATTAATAATAACATCAGGCATCACATTCAAACCTATCGCTTCGAGGGTTCGGGCATCGGCCTCGTTAGCAAATTCCACCAACGCAATACCAAGGGCATCTAAGGTTCCGACCAGTGTGCCACCGGCTGCTTGAATCCGGCTTTCCAGGTCTGCGGGCAAATTATCGCCTTCAATCACCCATTTACCGGCAAACGACATAACGGTGAAAACAAAAATCGCTAAAACAATCAAAATTTTCTTTTTCATAAAGTCCTCCTTTTTCGTTTAAAGTATTTTAATGCTGCTAAAGCTTAAACCTGCGATTTATACCTCCATTCATGTTGAAAACACGAACTTATGAATGATTTGAGTGCTATAGTATATTTGTTTTTTTTTAATTGTCAATCGGTCAAAAGTTGTAATAGAAATGTAGGGCTAAAGTTGTACGAGGCTTATTCTTTGTACATTTTTACGGTTGGTTTTTTGCCTTTCAGCGCGTAACCGCGGAACATCCCTGCCGAACTGAAGGGCATGGAAATGTTGCCCCTGCCGTCGATAGCAATAAAACCGCCTATTCCACCTAATTTTTTCAGTTTTTCCACCACCAATTCGGAGGCTTCCCGTAAATTCAGACCTTTATATTCCATCAAAGCAGAAATATCATAGGAAGCTACAGACCGGATAAAATATTCACCGTGACCGGTGGCAGATACGGCACAGGTTTTGTTATTGGCGTAAGTGCCGGCCCCTATTACCGGGGAATCGCCCACCCGTCCGAATTTTTTATTCATCATGCCGCCGGTCGATGTGCCGGCTGCGAGGTTCCCGTTTTTATCTAAGGCGACGGCTCCCACGGTGCCGAACTTCCCCGTTTCTTCGTTTCGTATTGAATTCAAGGCGTTTTTTCCGGGCGATGTTTTTTTCTTCTCTTTCTTTTCTTTTGCTTTTATTTTTTGCAGGGCTTTCCAGCGCCTTTTAGTAAAAAAGTAGTCGGGTGAAACCCAATCCATCCCTTCCTGCCTGGCAAAGGCTTCGGCGCCCTCTCCTACAAGCAGCACATGCGGAGATTTTTCCATTACCAAACGGGCCAGGGATACCGGGTTTTTGATGCGCCGCACCCCGGCTACTGCCCCGGCATTTAGTGTTTTTCCGTCCATTATGGAGGCGTCCAATTCATTGGCGCCCTCCCCGGTAAAGACCGCTCCTTTCCCGGAATTAAAAAGCGGGGAATCTTCCATTACTTTTATCGCAGCTTCGACAGCGTCTACACTGCTGCCGTTATTTTCCAGGATCCGGTACCCGGCGGTTAAAGCTTCTGTCAATTTTTCCCGGTATAACCTCTCATTTTTTGCATTCATGGTCTTCTTCGCAATCACTCCGGCTCCTCCGTGAATGACGATGCCAAAGGTATCAGCCGGTTCTTTCTCCCGCCCGGATATGTGTCCGGTCGAAAGAAAACATATCAGCAGCCAGACAATTCCTAAAAGCCTGATTTTTTTTGAATAGTTCATTTTTATTCTCCTTTGGACTCCGCGGGGTTTATTCTAAATAAAAAGCGGTAGAGAAAAATCCGACCCAGTGCTTGAGCGAAAAAGGCGCCGTGATGCCGTAACCGGGTTTCTTTAACGGGAGTACACCTTCCGAATAGGTGTCGGAATAGATCAGAACTTTCCCCGTCAGGGACATCCCGGGATGCGATTTTTGCACAACCTTGCGAATGGTCAACATACCGAAGGGAATGGAAAATTTACCGCACCAGACCCGGTCTCCGTATTCGGTATAGGTTTTTCCCCAGAGTTTACCGGTTAATTCCGCTATCTTCGCCTTTGATATTTGACCGGAGAGAAAAGCGACGGCAATCCGTTTATCACTGCCTGTTCCCAATTTGTGCGCCCGCTCATCTTCGCCAAATACAATATTGTCAAAATCTTTACCATAGTGGTTCGCGTCGGAAGAAACCAGGAAAAAAATATCTTCTCCTAACTTCAGATTATTTTGTCGAATGTAGGTGCCGATATGGGTGGCTAATTCATTGGATAGGTGCACCATGCGGCTGAAATTCATAGCCGTTACCATTATGGGGGTGATTTTTATATCCCGGTTAAAATGCTGTAAAAAGGGGATCAATGCCTCGATGGAATGCTCAAGCCGGTGCGCTTTATTGTTGACCATATAATGCTTCCGGTCAAGATTTTTTTTTAGAAACGCCCTTAACCCCGACACCTCAATATTTTTATAGGGTCCGCGCCAATATTTATAATCATCAAAAATCAGTATATTTCGCGGATCATCGATAGTTTTTCTGACAGTACCGTGAGTCACCCCGAAGATGACTACTTCCTTAGTTTTGATGTTTTTGAATAGAGGATAATAGACCCGGCCGGCATAGAGATAATCATCATGGGGTGAAATCCCGGCAATAAGGGCAGGAAGATCGCTGTTAGTTTCATCCTGCCCTGGAGATGAAGATTTCAAATAATCCAGCAAACGGTTTACTTGCTCCTTTTTCCAGCAGAATCCCACGTTATCCCTGATGGGCCGCAATTCTTCGGCAGACAAACAAGAAAAAAACAGCATCATGAAGATGATTGTCAGGGGGACAATATTTCTGATGCCCACCCCAAATTGACCTATAAAATTTGCCTTCATTTTAATCATGCTTTTACCTCTTTTTCATCCAAAAAGAGTGAATAGCCTGGTTTTGAACTATTCTTATTAATTTTTATCGTCGACTATTTCCCGGATTTCTTTAATATGAGGGGTAATTAAACTCAAATCCGAGGGGTGAATATTCATCTGCAGAGTGTTTCCCTGGGATTGCATAACACTTTTTGCCGCTTTTAACTGCTCTTTCAATTGTTTTTTCATCGAATCCGGTATATTCGGGTTTGAATCGAGCTCCTTCAACGATTTTTCCATTTCAATGTCTGCTTTTTTCATTTCCTTGCCATATACGATAGAGCTATAACCCATCATAATGGCCCCGAATTTTTGCCAGAAGTTTTCATCCCAACCGTGCTTTTTCAGTATCTTTAAAAATTCGCTGCTCACTTTAAGCGCCTCGGGAATGGTTACATCTCCACTTTTGGCTTCGTATTTCATGTTGAATTTTTCCATATCTTCTTTAAGAAGCGGGAAGGTCTTGATAAAACGCTCCACATCGCCGGGTTTTAAAATCTGCTTCGACGGGTCCTCGGCCGTCACAAAAGAGACCAGCAGAAGCAAAACAACCATCAATATTATTTTTTGTTTCATTTGTTGTACCTCCATACACTAATTTATTTCTTTACATAATGATCTTATAACATATCTTACCGGTTTTTTCAACATCCGTGATTTTGTGTTTGTGTCCGGTTTTTTACAATTCCATCCACTGAGTGATTTTACTCTTTCTCTTTTTTTGCTTTCGAATCTATGGGTAACTTGAAATAAAACATACTCCCTTTCCCGGAAACGACCGGCCTGTAGCCGATTTCTCCTCCATGGGCTTCTATGATCATTTTCGATACGGCAAGCCCTAATCCCGTTCCCTTGGCCTTTATTCCTTTACTGAATTGAACGTATTTTTCAAAAAGGTATTCCCGCCTGTCAAGCGGTACACCGGCACCGTTATCGGTGATGGTAATCTCTACGAAATTGTCACCTGTTTTAAATGCTTTTATTACAACCTTTCCGGTGCGCGGGGTAAATTTCGCTGCATTACTTAGAAAATTAGTGATAACCTGACCGATTTTTTCCACGTCAATGTTTAATTTATTTTCCTTTGCCGATGCTTCGAATCTGCAGACCAGGTCTATATGCTTTTTCTTAAAAAGAGGAGTTATAATCTCGACAATTTCCATGACGGTGCCGACAATAGTACACTTTTTTCTTTCTAAGCTCATTTTACCGGCTTCAAATTTTGAAAGTTCCAGCATATCGTTGATGAGGGACAACATCTTTTCCGAAGAACGATGAATCACCCGACCGGTTTTTTTTACATCCATTTGCTCGGGCATTTCGTTCAACATGTCGGAATAACCGATAATAGCGGTCAACGGCGAACGCAAGTCATGAACCAACATCGCTGTAAAATCCGCTTTTAATCGAAGTTCTTTTTCGAGACGTCTTTTTTCAAGGTCCTGTTTTATCCGGGTTGTTCTGAGTTTATGCAGAGCAAACAAAAACCCAAAAAACAATAATACCATCAATGCCCGGAAATACCAGGTTTGAGTGAATGGAGGGGTGATAATTATTTTAAGCGAAGCGCCAAGGGCGTTCCAATACCCATCGTTGTTGGAACCTTTTACCTTAAACGTATACGTTCCCGGGTCCAGGTTCGTGAATGTAATATCATTCTTATAACCTAAATTTATCCAATCTTCATTAAATCCTTCAAGCATACATTTATATTGATTTTTTTCAGGAGCGGTATAATCCAGTGCGGCAAATTCGATGGAGAAGATATTATCCTGATAGGAAAGTGTAATTTGATCATCCAGGGGGATTTCTTTTTGCAGCGGCAAATCACCATTAATGCCCAGGGCCTTGTCGGTAATTTTAAAACTGGTGATTACCATGGAGGGAATGTGCATGTTGTCGATTACTTTTCCGGGAAAAAATCCGTTAAAACCTTTTGTGCCGCCAAAATACATTTCTCCGCTTTTACTCTTATAATATGACCCGGCGTTAAACTCATAACTCTGAAGGCCCGATTTCTGGCTGTAGTTCCTGAAGGTGTTGGTCGTTGGCGTATAGCGTGATAAGCCCTTCGTCGTACTGATCCATAAGTTGCCCTGATTATCTTCCAGTATCCCGTTAATTATGTTATTCGGCAGCCCGTCATTCATGGAATAAACGGTTATTTTACTTTTTTCCCGGTCGATTTTATGAAGCCCGCCGCCCTTGGTGCCGACCCACAGTATGCCGGATCGATCCTCAGTTATCGAGCTGATGAGGTAATTTAAACCCTTCGTTTTATATTCTTTACCGGGGAAGGTGCTAAATTTTTCAGTTTTTCTATCAAATTGATAGAGTCCGCCCCCCCTGGTGCCGACCCACAGCGTACCGGCACTGTCTTCGTAAATCACTTTAATCTCATTTGTGGATGCATATAAGGAATTGGGGTCCGGTAAAAAGTGGGAAAACTGTTTCTTCACCGGGTCGTATCTATCAAAACCAAACTGGGTTCCAATCCACAATATACCTGACCGGTCTTCATAAACGGTTAAAATAAAATCAAATAATAATTTGTTGGCCGTGTAATCTAAGGGAAAGTCAGTCTCGCCTGAATAGCGGATGGACTTACCGGTTTTCGGATCGAACTCACTGAGTCCCTGTGTCGTGCCGAGCCAGAACTTTCCCGATCGGCTTCCGCATATTGAAAAAATTTTATTGCCGCTTATGCTCTCGGGATCATTCGGATCATGCCGATACTTAGTGAAGGTTTCCGTTTCCGGATCAAATTTATTAAGGCCATCTTCTTCCGTTGCCACCCATATCGTGCCGGATTCATCCTCTGCGAATCCCCACACATTACCGTCACTCAAGCTTTTAGGATTATTGGGATCATGCTGGTAACATAGGAACTTATGCAATTTTCGGTCATATATATTCAATCCGCCGCCCTTAACCCCAAACCAGACAGCGCCCGATCTATCTTCAAAAATGGAGGTAATAAAATTGTTACTCAAGCTGTGTGGGTCATCAGGATCGTGCTTATAACTAAAAAATTCTTCCGGCTGGATGTCAAACCTGGCAAGACCGGTTCTCGTCCCTAACCACAAAGCGTTGGATTGGTCCTTCCACAAAACCCGAATATTATTACTTTCCGGATTACTTCGGTTTTGATGCTCAAGGTCATAATGAGTGAGTCTTTCCTGCTGGGGGTCGAATTTGTCGAGACTTCCGTTAAAAAGTCCAATCCAGAGAATCCCGGTTTTGTCATCGTAAAAAAGTGTCTGAACCGCATTGAAACTTAAGCCGCTGGAGTGAATGAATTCCCCGTTTTCAGGAGTAAATTTAAACAAACCGTTTGATCCAATCCATATGTTGCCCGATTTATCGCCGCAAATAGCAAAAACCATTTGCAGAGGGGTTTCCGGGGGGCCGGAAAAACGGGTGAATGTTTCCGTTTTCGGATCAAACCGGGTAAGACCATTATCTAAAGTCCCAAGCCACGGCACACCGGATTTATCAACATAAAGATTTCGTATTATATTGTTACTGGCGCCGTTGGATTCATTGATAGGCATTTTATAGCTGTAGAATTTTTCCGACCTGGGATCCAGTTTATTTAAACCGTTTTCTGTGGCGATCCACAAAAATCCCGAATCATCCCCATCGATTGCCCAGATCAAATTATTACTTAAACTGTACGGATCATTCGGGTTGGCCTGGTATATACGGATATTGTTGCCGTCATACCTGTTTAATCCATCGAGGGTTCCGAACCACATGAAACCGGAACGGTCCTGGTAAATTGATAGAACAGTACTTTGAGAGAGCCCCTGTTCAACGGAAATATGGTTAAAATGAAGCTTTCGATTTCCCGGGAAAACAATTCCGCCGGCGAAGTAAAGAATACATAAAATAGCAATAATTTTTCTCATTGTTATATTAGTGGCTCCGGGGGTCCTGCCGAAACACCGGAAGATACAAAGTAAAGCTTTTCTTTTAATTTTTTTTCAACCTTTGAATAAACACAACCGCAGTAGTTCTGGTGCTTTATGCCTAACGCAATTGCCATTTTTCTACCGATGTTATAACCGTCTTTTTTTTTAAAATTCTCTGCTAAGAACTCGATGCCATATTTGCTGCTCAGTTTTTTTCCTTCTTCATTGATCCGGGAGGTGACTTTATAAGGGCTTATGGACAAGGTAGACGCCGCGATATCATACCCATTCTTTTTTGCGTATTCGAAGGTCTTTTTTAATCTCAGGTTAAAGCAGAGGGAACATCTCTTGCCCCTTTCAGGTTCTTTTGCATAACCGGGAAAGCTCTTTACCAGGCTAAACCATTCTTCCGTTTCATAACCGGGATAGATAGTGTCCCAGTTTTTTAATCGTGAAATTTTTTTGAGTTCACTTTGCCTGAATCGGAATTCGGTTTTGGGCTGGATGTTGGGATTATAGAAAAAGAGGGTGACATTATAATCAGCCTGCATTTTTTTCACCACATAGACGGCACAGGGAGCGCAGCATACATGTAGTAATAAATTCTTTTTCATGCTGGAATCAACATTAACCAACGGCTATATCATCGATTCTTTCCTTTTTTAAAACAAGCCGATTTCGTTTTTTCACACAACCGATGTTTAAAATCTTAATTTCAAGATTTATATATTGTCACAAAAACAGACTTTTGTCAACTCCGGTTCAACTCTTTATTATTTCGCACAAATATCGTATAATCTGTTCAAAAAAAGTGAGGTTACTATGATACGAGTAAGATTTGCTCCTTCGCCCACAGGATTTGTTCATGTCGGGAACGCGCGAACCGCTTTATTCAATTTTTTTCATGTTAGAGGGAAAAAAGGAGTGTGCGTGCTGCGGATAGAAGACACCGATGTGGAACGCTCTAAAAAAGAATATGAGGAAAATCTCCTGACAGATTTGAAATGGCTGGGCATCGAATGGGATGAAGGTCCCGATGTGGGTGGCGATTTCGGGCCTTACCGGCAATCCGAAAGGGGAGAATTTTATAAACAAGCTGTACAGCGTTTAATCGAAAAGGATAACGCTTACTACTGCTTCTGCAGCCGGGAAGAGCTGGAAAAGGAGAAACAGGATTTGATCGGTTTAGATAATCCCGCCGGCTATACCCATCGCTGCAGAAACCTGGACATGGAAAAATCACGGCTCCGGGTATCGCAAGGAGAAGAGGCGGCGGTCCGGTTTAAAGTACCGAAAAACCGGCAGGTGTCCTTCCGGGATATGGTCAGGGGAGACGTTAGTTTTGAAACCAATCTATTGAATGACCCGGTGATTATGCGATCCAGCGGCATTCCTGCGTACAACTTCTCTGTGGTAATCGATGATATTTCCATGAAAATAGACCTGGTTATCAGGGGAGAAGATCATCTCTCTAATACCGCCAGGCAGGTATTAATATACGAGGCGTTGGAGCAAACGCCCCCGGAATTTGCTCACCTGTCCATGGTTATGGGCGCGGATAACGCCAAACTTTCCAAGCGGCACGGCTCCACATCTTTGGCCCAATTCCGGGAGCAAGGTTATCTGCCCGCGGCCCTGCTCAATTACCTCTCCCTTTTAGGCTGGTCTCCGGGAGACGATAAACAGGTGCTGACGAAAGAGGAATTGATAAAGAGTTTTAACTTAAATAAAGTTTCAAAATCCGCCGCTATCTTCGACTACCAAAAGCTGAAGTGGATAAACAGGGAGCATATACGGCTCTTAGAAGATAGTACTTTAGGAGAAATCTTTTCTCCCTTTCTGGAGGAGGCCGGTTTCGCTTTCGAGAGGAACCCGGAAATCCTGACCTGGATCGGAAAGACGGCAAAAGTGATGTCCAATTATCACTACCTTTTAACGGAGATTGCCGAAGCCTTTAAATCCCTGACGAAGGTTGATTTCAGCCCGGATATAATAAAAGGGCTCCGGGATTCCGGGACATCCCGGAAGGTTATATCCCGGTTGTTTGCCGGGATCAGCCGGTTGGATTCGCCGGTTGCCTTTTCACGGATTGTCGAAATCACCCAAAAAATCCGGCAGAAGACCGGGATAAAAGGCAAGGAACTCTATCACCCCATCCGCCTGGCCCTGACCGGGAAAGAATCGGGGATAGAACTGAGTGATTTTATCCCCATGATTGAAGAAGGTTCGATATTAAAGATTTCCCCCCCGGTAATCAACATGAAATCCCGGCTTGAGATTCATGACCATTAAAACATTAAGCGCACTGCTTGAGGCTTTGCGAGATGGTTATCCCATAAACAAAGTGATGATAAGCAGTGCAAAAAGGGATAAGAAAATCGACACGATTATCAACCTGTGTCGCAAACGCGGGATACTGTTTCAAATCGTACCCCCTCCGACCATTATGCGCAAGGCCGGGGCCGGGAACCAGGGGGTTTTTGCCGAAGTATCGCCGGTCAAATTTTATACCCTGGAAGAAATATTGGAAGAGAGTAAAACCGGTCTGCTGCTTATCTTAGACAGTATCAACGATGCCGGGAACATGGGCGCCCTGATCAGGTCGGCGGTGGCGGCCGGAGTTGACGGCATTATCGTTTCCCGGAGAGATTCCGCCCCCATAAACGAGACGGTATTAAAAACCTCGGCCGGAAGTGTGCTAAAAGCGCGGATCGTGCTGTCGAAAAATTTAAGGAATGACATCGATGTCCTTAAGAAGAAGGAATACTGGGTGGTTGGCGCTGAAAAAACCGGGGAGTTGCCCTATTACGAATATGATTTTAAATACAAAACCGCCCTAATAGTCGGAAACGAGCACAAAGGCATAGCGCCCATACTGAGAAAGAATGTAGACCAACTGGTATTCATTCCCCATTCGGCGGAAATCGAATCTTTAAATGTGTCGGCCGCCGCGGCCGTCATCCTTTTCGAAGCCCTGCGGCAAAAAAA
>JAGLQA010000008.1 GCA_023137075.1 Candidatus Aminicenantota bacterium | reverse complement strand
TCTTCTCCGCTTCCTCTTCGCCGCAGGCGTCGATCATTTGATCGAGAGGTCCCAGAATCAGGGTCAGCGGAGTACGAAACTCATGGGAGATGTTGGCAAAGAACCGCGATTTCACCGTATCCATCTCTTTCAGTTTCTCCGACTGCTCTCTCAACTGCCCCGTCTGCTCTTCCAACCGGATATTCTTCTCATTGATCTCCGCTGTTCTTTCTTCGATCTCTTTAGTTCTCTCTTTCACCACCCGTTCCAATCTTTGTTTTTCCCGTGCCAATTTCCCGGAACGCCACCGGACAATCAGGAACATCACGAATAGCCCGGCCAGGGCATAAATCAAATAAGCCCACCAGGTTTGATACCAGGGCGGCAGCACTCTAAACCGGTACGAATCTTCCCGGCTCACATTCCCATACACATTCTTAGCCCGTACCCGGAAGCTATACATCCCAGGATCGAGATTGTTATAATTCGCCTTGTTGTCCTTTACCCAGGCAGTCCAGTCCGTTTCATAGCTTTCCAAAAAACAACTGTACCGGGTCTCCTCTTCGCCCTCGAAAAAGGGCGCGGCAAACTCAAAGCGAAGCTTTCTATCCTTATAATTGATCACAGGAAAAGAATGCCCACTCTCGGAATCATTATTCACTGTCGGTTTATGACCGGCAAAAACCAGGTTTTCATTGATCCACACCCGGCGAATAACCGTGCCAAAATCAAGATCATAGTCCTTTTTCACACTCTTATCGTACCGAATCAGGCCATAGTTTGAAGCAAACCAGACACACTTTCCATCCGGGTCAGGATAGATGGCGTACACCTCACTATGGGGGACCCTGAGAAAGGGTTTTTTTTCGATAATAAAAGTACCATTTGACCTGGGGATGGCAAGTATGTTTTTATTATAGGAATGGAGCCAGATGTTTTTATTTCTGTCTTCCGCCATGCGGAAAACACCTCTTCCCTCTTCATCACCTGCGAATTGATCACCTAATGTCGAGTCAGGGAGAAATTTTTTTTTCTCCTCAACAAAACGATATAGTCCTTTTCCTGTTGCAAACATGATATGTCCCGCTGCCATAAATACTTTTACCTCCTGGGCGGCAGGTAGACCGTGTGATTTATTATATTTTGCCACACCCGGGTTAATAATTGGAGAGTCAATTTTTATAACACCTTCTGCTGTGTGCCCCAACCATAAATTACCTTTTTTGTCTTCAACAATGGATCTTATTTCTCCAGTAATTTTTTTAAATTCATGTTCCTTACTCCATTGGCCGTTTTCCAGGCATAACGAAACCAATCCTTTCTGTGTACCCACCCAGGTACGTTGTGTATCCTTTTTAGATTGGTATAAATAGTAAGAATTGCTCTCAATAACCTTCCTTTTGATTTTATTTTTATTATCAACCTGGAAAACACCTTTAGTTGTTGCTGCCAAAAGAGAGTCGCCTGTCGAAAGTAAGAAAAAGCACATACCGGGTATGCCCTGGATTTGATGGAATTTTGCAGAAGATGCAAGGAAATATAATCCTTTGTCTGTTCCGGCATACAAATCGTTGTTGGGACCATGCCTGGTAACTGATAGTATTAATCCGTCCAGATCGGATCGTATGTCGTACATGGAAAGGGGAGATACATATTCGATTTTCGCTATCCCTTTATTCAGTCCTAACCACAGGTTACCCTGGAAATCTTCGAAAACATACCTGACGCTGTCATCCTGGAGACCAAAATGATTGTTGAAAATGTACTTAAGTCGACCGTAAGAATCAATAATGACGAGACCTCCTGAACGAGTTGCTATTGCGAATTCTCCTGGAGAAGACGTCAGACGGATGCCGTAATAAAGCTCTTTCTCTTTTAAATAGTCATCAGCTTCCGTGGAGAAAGGCATCGATTTCCTGCCATCATAAATATAAAAACCCTTTGACCTGGTGCCGATTAGCAACTTTTTTTCATCGTAAGGGGCCATCATGTAAATCTTAACGGCAGCAAATGTATTATTTCCCGGTATCAATTTGAGAGTATCATTCTCGACACGCATAAGTCCCACGTTTCTCTGATGAACAAAGAATTCCCCATTACAGGAAAATGAGGCGTTGAAACTTCGGCCGAGTTTCGGTTCCAGCACATCCATTTTTTTCCGCCGGGGATTCCACCAAAAAATATATTTTGAGGTAACGAAATAGATTCTCTTGTTTACTGCGTGCGTTTCCCATACATTGGAAATTTTTTTTTGATTATCTTTTAAATGATCAACAAGTGATACATATTGTAGGGTTCCTTTTCTATCTGCGGCTAGGAAGCCCATTTCATTTTTCCCGCCGATATAAATGGTCCCGGTTTCATCCATTGCAATCGAGCGTACTGTTTTGTAAGGCACCTTAATCGGCCGCCAGGAAATCCCGTCAAATTCAAGCAAACCACCCTGGTTGGCGACATAAATAACACCTCGTTTGTCCTGTAAAACACACCAATTCTGGGGGGAATAGCCATATTCATTTGGGGTATAGTTCTTGAAATATTTAAAACCGGTATTTGGGGTGATTCCGCAAAATATTTTTTGAGGTGCCGCATATAAAAGCACCCATAACAAAAGCAAGAAAACAATCTTTAGGCGCATAATGGCGGGAGAAAATAACTCTTGGAGACGTTTGACTCCTTTATCCTTGTTTTCTGCTTAAAGATATGTTTAACGTTCATCCCCGATATCTACATTGCCGTGGTGATGAGGGTGCCGACTGCGAGATAATGGCTCTTTTATTTCAACCCACCAATTAGGATCCCCTCCTTTAATGATTAATTTAATATGAACAGACTCATTTATTTTACACTCTACTGGCTTACCACTCTTAGTGTCAACAAAATTAATCTCTGGATCCGGAAAGTCTGACTCTAGTTTATGAAATATTAACCGAGTATGATTCCTTTCAATTTCATCAGATTCTAGATAAGAGTCAGGTTTCTTTTTACCTGAACAAATATTTGTATAACAGGTATTTCCACAACAATAATCCCAGAGAGTAGGAAATTTTAGAAAATATTTTTTTGGCTCTCTATTGGAATTGGAAGCTAAAAAAATTCTTGCGGAGAAACCTTTTGTTAAGGGGAAGATTAAAGGAGTTCTTTTTGTAAGAATATCAAATTTTTGATATTCGCCCGCCTCATTCTTGACCAAATAAAAGACTTTTTTTCTCCTCCTAAGAAATGGTCTACTAAGCTTGTTAACTACACTAAAACTCATTTTTACCTCCTATATTTTTGTTAATAGTAATAGCATAATCTAAAAAAAACAGATTTCAAAATCAGAAATTATTAAAAAGACAGAGGGAGTTGAGAAAAAAAAAGAGGAGGAGTTTTTGGAGAAAGGGCTTTTGGGCAACTTTTTTCTTTCTTGGATAACAAAACAACATTCCAATGTCCTCCTTATTTTCTCTTAAAAATTTATATAACAAGTTTAGAATGTAATGTCAAGTCTTTTGGCACAGAAA
>JAGLQA010000799.1 GCA_023137075.1 Candidatus Aminicenantota bacterium | reverse complement strand
GTATCATCGGCATGTTTGTCAACACCCTTGGAATTCGCAATTTTCCCCGTGGGGAAACAACTTTCACCGCCTTCTTAGAAGACGTAAAGACCCGGACACTGCATTCCTTTGACAACCAGGAATACCCATTTGAAGACCTGATAGAGAAAATTGATATAAAGCGGGATGCCGCTCGTAATCCCCTGTTTGATGTCATGTTTAGTTTGCACAACGTGGAGACCGATGAAGTGAAAATCCCCGGTTTAAAACTCAGTCCCTATAAACATGAAAACCGGACGGCGAAATTTGATCTGACGCTTCTGGCATCGGAAGCGGAAGAGGAGATCGTATTCCTAATGGAATACTGTAC
This sequence comes from Candidatus Aminicenantota bacterium, assembly GCA_023137075.1. Taxonomy (GTDB): domain Bacteria; phylum Acidobacteriota; class Aminicenantia; order UBA2199; family UBA2199; genus JAGLQA01. Next base: position 1,272 of record JAGLQA010000799.1, on the reverse strand, counting down.
AAAACTCTTTGATGAAGTGACAATCCGCAGGTATATGGAGTATTTTAAGACAATCGTCGCCTTGGTTTTACGGGATCCCGGAAAAAAACTGTCGCAAATCGAAATATTGCCCGAAGTGGAAAAGAAGCAAATTTTATTTGATTTTAATGATACGGGCCCGGAATACCCGGCAGTAAAAACGCTCCATGGGCTGTTTGCGGAACAGGCATTAAAAACGCCCGGTAGTCCGGCGGTGCTGTTCGAGGGACGAACGTTAACCTACCGGGAATTGGATGAGAAAACCGGTATGCTGGCCGCGCTGCTCGTTGAGCAGGGTGTAAAGTCGCAGGACTTAGTCGGCCTATTAGCGGAACGGTCCGTCGAAATGATTATCGGCATCTTAGGTATATTAAAAGCCGGCTGCGGTTATGTGCCCCTTAATCCCACTGCCCCGGCCGGACGGACGAAGTATATGTTGACCGAGTGCGTTGCCCGGCGCTTGCTCACCACCCACAGTTTGAGCAAAAAAGTTGAAGAGTTGAAGAGTTCGGGAGTGGAAAACCTCTACTTTGAAACGACCTTTATAGATGACCTGGACAGCAGGGTAGGGGCAGGGTTTGCCCCTGCACCTGCCACTTCTTTAGCCTATGTCATCTTCACCTCCGGTTCCACCGGCCTCCCCAAAGGAGTACCCGTCTATCATGCCAATCTGAGCCCGCTGCTGCATTGGGGGTACCGGGAATTGGGAATCGGGGCCGGTGATCGCACGATTCAGAATCTTTCCTATTATTTTGACTGGTCGGTTTGGGAAATATTCATCACCCTGACCACAGGGGCCGGGCTTTATGTTGTTCCCGATGAGATCCTGCTGAGTCCCGAGGTATACCTGGATTTTATGGCAGCCCGGGAGATCACGATACTGCATATCACTCCAACCCAGTATCAATACTTAGTCAGCTTTGAGAAGACAATCGAAACATTAAAATACCTTTTTATCGGTGCTGAAAAGTTGACCTGCGACCTGATGGAACGCGGTTTTGCCTCGATAAATGCGAGTTGCCGGGTATTCAACATGTATGGGCCGACCGAGGCTGCCATTGTATCGGCGGCATTGGAAATAAAACGTGAAGAATATGAAAGCTTCAATATATTTTCCAGTGTACCCATCGGGAAACCGGTGGGTAATACCGGGCTGCTTGTATTAGATAAATATTTGAATCTGTGTCCCGTCAATGTGTCAGGTGAGTTGTACATAACAGGTGACGGTGTGGCTCGCGGTTACCTGAACAATCC
>JAGLQA010000798.1 GCA_023137075.1 Candidatus Aminicenantota bacterium | reverse complement strand
GATACTGATTAGAAAGATCAGCAGAAATACCAGGATGGTCAGGGATTCTTTTTTGTAGAAAAAATCGAAAATTTTCAGGTAGATTTTTTTCAGGTACTCGAAGACAATGCCGGAAGAAGCCGGTTTGTTGCCGGCCGTGGCTTCCTTGCCTTTTAACCTCCGGGTACCGAAGGCACTCATGAGTACGGGCGAAAAGAACAGCGCGTATACGATAGCCGAGATGATGGCGACTAACAGGGAGAAACCAAAGGGCCGGAAGAGTTTGCCTTCCGTATCCTGGAGGGTCAGGATGGGTAAGAAGGAGAGAATTATCATGGCCATGGCATAGAGTAGGGGCCTTAATACCTGGTTGATAGAATGTAAAATGATCTTTTTATCGCTCTTCTTGTTTTTGTAGAGATCACGATTCCGGGAGATATTCTCCACTACCACGATGGTGGCGTCTACCAGCAGGCCGATGCCGATTGCCAGGCCGCCGAAGGACATCAGGTCTGCGGTCATATTCGCGGCTTTCATGGCAATGAAGGCGGTAAATACCGCGAAGGGGATGGCCAGGGTCGAGACCAAAACGGAAGAGAGGTCGTTAATAAAAATAAATAGGATAAGGGATACCAGGATGATGCCTATAATTAACGCTTCGGATACGGTTTTGAAAGCCGCTTTTATAATCAATGCCTGGTTGTAAACCGGTACAAGCCGGATACCCTTGGGCAGCCCGGTATTGATCTCCGCCACCCGTTTATCGATCTTCTCGATGAGTTCGGCGGTGTTAACACCGATCAATTTTAACACGATGCCGGATACTACCGGCCCTTGCCGGTTCAGGATGGCCTCGCCTCTTTTTATGGCGCTGCCGACCTTTACTTCAGCTATGTTTTCGAGAAAAATGGGGGTTGCTCCCGACTCTTTAACCAGTACTTTTTTCAGGGCATCGATCTCTTCAAGCAGGCCGATGCCCCGGACAAGGTACTCTTCTTTGTTCCGGGTAATGTACCCGGCGGTGATATTTTTGGAACTCGCGTTTATTCTTTCCATTACATCGTGAAGAACGAGTTTATACTTTAGCAACTTGTCGGGATCGACTATTACATGGAATTGTTTGATGTCGCCGCCGTGACTTTTTACCGCCGCGATGCCGGGCACGGTTTGCAGTTGGAATTTGATTACCCAGTCCTGCAGGGTTCGTAATTCCAGGATGGAGGGCCCCTGGCCCCCCTGCAAAAGCTCTTGATTATTTTTTTCAGTACCGGGAGTGGCGGTTTCCGTGCTTTGTACGGTGTAAACATAGACCATGCCTAAACCGGTGGAAATGGGACCCAACTCGGGCGCTTCCGCGAATTCGGGCAGCTTCTCCTTAATTCCCAATAATTGTTGGGCTACTAATTGCCTGGCAAAATAGATGTCCACCTTGTCTTCAAAATAGACGCTGACGGTAGAGAGACCGAAGGTTGAGAGGGAGTTGATTTTCTTAACGTGGGGCAGGCCGTAGAGCGACGTTTCGATGGGATAGGAAACGAATTTTTCTACCTCTTCGGGTGCCATGCCTTCCGCGTGCGTATATATCTGTACCAGCATGGGCGATGGATCGGGAAAAACATCGATTTTCAGATTCTTGTAGGCGAAAATTCCGCCTAAGGTTATGACAAATATAATTAAAAAAGCGAAAACTTTTTTTTCAAGCATCATTTCTATTAATTTTTTCATTTTATTACTCCCGCTCTAATGTTGGTGGCCGGCGTGAGCATCGGTGGCGCCTCTTTTAATTTCATACTCGGCTTTCAGGTAGAAGGTTCCTTTTGTCACGATGATTTCATCTTCTTTTAGACCTGACACAAAGACAAACCCGGCGGAATCTCTGTCCATAACCTGCACCGGTTTGAATTTAAATCCATCGGTATCCTTCAGGAAGACGCCGTTAATACCCGACATTTTAACCACGGCGCTGCCCGGCACGGAAATATAGTCTTTTTTTATGTTTTTTTGCAGGGCACCTTTTACATACATTTCCGGTTTCAGCAGGTATTTCTCATTATCGACTTCTACCCTGACTTTTATTGTCCTCAACTCCGTGTCCACTTTCTCGGGAATTGCCGAAACGAATCCCGTGAAGATTTTACCGGGGTATACATCGGAAAAGATTTCCACTTTTTTTCCTTTTTCGATGTGCTGCAAATCCTTCTCCCTGACATCTAAAATAGCCCAGAGTTTCTTAGTGTCCGATATCTCAAAAATGGTCCGGTTGTTTTCGATCATTTCGCCGGGAGTCAGGTTCCGGGATATTACTTTCCCCGGGCCGGGGGCCGGTATGGAATAAAAGGGTGACAAAAACTCTTTTAATTTCCCGGTTTCACCGGATATTAAGGAACCGGTTAGTTCCTTGAGCAGCTTGCGACTGAAACCCAAAGAATGGAGTTTCGCTTCAAGGGAGAGATACTCGGCCAGGTTTATTCTATATTTCGTTTCCCTGCTGATCAACTCTTTTCGTTCGATAGCATTGCTTTCGAAAAGATGTTTCGCCCGGCCGTAATTTTGCATGGTCTGGAGAAACTCTTGATGGGCTTTGATATAGCTCGTCTTCAGTTCCAACAATTCCGGGGAATTCAAAACGCACAGCACGGTGCCTTTTTTTACCCGGTCGCCGATATCCGATTTAACTGTTGTTACTACCCCGGGAACTAAAGAGTTAATCAGAAAGGTTGTGTTTTTGTTTACCTTTGCCGTACCGGTGAGCAAGACCTTTTCAACATAATCTCTTTTTTCAGGGCTGCCGAACCCGATTCCCCATTCCCGCATCATCTCTTCACTGATGTGCAGATGGTCGTGTTCTGCTTTATCTTCACTTTCCGCTTCATGGTCGTGATTTTGTCCGGTTACAGCGTCGCTTGCTTCCTCATGTTCATGATCATGCTCTGCGGCATCAGCTTCTTTTTCATGTTCATGACTGTGCCCCGCATCATCCGTCTTTTCTTCAAGTTCATGTTGATGTTCATGACGGGTATTATTAAGGTTTTCAGCAACGTGTTCATGGTTATGGTCAATATCCGCATCCTTATGATTTACATGATCTTTTTTCCCGCAAACAATCAGGAACAACACGACAGTAATTAAAATTAATATTTTATATTTCATAATTCTTCTCCTGACAGTTCTTCGAGAGCCGCTTTTGAAATTTTCCATTCGGTAATGGCTTCGTAATAGCGCTCTTCAATCTCGAAGAAACTGTTTTGTGAATCAATAAAAACGATTAAGGGGATTTCGCCTTCTTTGTAAAGTATTTCCGAAAGTTCAATATTTTTCCGGCCCTCTTTTAAGACCGCATCGGTGAAGGTTTCGATCTCCTGCTCCAATATCCGGATTTCAGAGATAATCCTGTATAGATCGGCAAAGAGGTGCTTTTTTGCATGTTCTAACTCTTTTTGTGCTTTTTCCTGCTCATATTTAGCCTTCCTGACGACGGCAGATTTGGTGTTAAAAAGAGGGATGGAGAAACCGATGCCGAACTTCCACAGCTTTGCTTCCAGCTCTTTCTCTCGCTCGCCGAAAATAGTGATGGACTCGACCAGGGAATATTTGCCGGTTTTTACCTGGGCTTTTTTTCTGTCCAATTCATTTAACTTTATAAGGATGCGGGGGCATCTTTTTATCAGGTTGTCGATCCGGCCTTCGATATCTGTCAGCGGTGCAAAACTGAAGTCTTCAACTAAGGGAATGTTCTTTTGCAGGGAGTAGTCTAAAAATTCGTTAATTTTCGTCTTTTCATAGGAAACGATTTTCTCAAATTTAAAAAGAAGGGATTTGTTTTTCCGGATTTCCACCGACGTCCTCAGGGCATCGATCTCTTTCGCTTCCCCGATACTGGCCTTCGCCTTTGTGATGCGGTTCACTTCCGCCAACCGCTTGATTTTTTCCTGCAAAAGGGCAGCGATTTTCCGGCTGAATTGCAAGCGGAAGTAGTGGGTTTTCAACTCTCTTATCACGCTCTTCTTTTTGATCTTAACTTCTATTTCGGCGTTGTCGATGGTTTTTCTCAGGGATTTCAGAAAGAAAAACCGGTAGAGCGGGTTCGGAATAGATA
>JAGLQA010000797.1 GCA_023137075.1 Candidatus Aminicenantota bacterium | reverse complement strand
AAATCATTTTTTCCAGTGGCTTATCAAGTGTCAGGAGTTTGCGGAATGCTTGCTCATCAAGAAGTATTTTTTCCAACAATTTTTCCTTCGTTAATAATTTACTGAAGGATTTCTCATGCAGGAGAATCTTCTCCAGCAACTTCTCACTGCCCATAATTTTGTCAAAAGCTTTTTCATGGTTAATCACTTTTTCCAGAACTTTATCTAAGGATAAGAGCTTACTAAAAGAGCGCTCATCAAGGAGTATCTTTTCGAGCAGTTCCTCAGTGGAAAGAATCCTATCAAACGAACTTTCATCCCTTAAGATCGCTCCTAACAATTTATCATTAGCGAGAATTTTTTCAAGGCTTTCCCGCTCGGTTAGCTTTTCGATAAATAACTCATCGGCAATAATTTTTGCGCGCAGCTCCCTGTCGGCGATTATTTTCCCGAGTCTCCGGTTGCTAAACAGCAGTGTTTTCGTTATTTTTTTCATTTTTTCCCTTAAAAACAATATCACTTAAATAGCTTGCCAACTCTTTTTCAGCGCGCCCCCCTATGCTTTGCACATCTTTATTATAAGTATAAAGGTAATATTTTAATAGTTGAGCTATGTGTGTTTGCCAAGCATCTTCCATACCCGGTGAATAACCGTTCTCCAACGTGGTGGTTATAACCTTTTCCACATTGTTTCTATCAGTCACTTCATGTACGCAGCCTTTCCCGGAGATTTGGTTTCTGCCTAACATAATAGTCGGTCTGCCATGTAAACGGCTTAGATAACTAATGGAGGAGAGGATGGTAACCACGGCGTCGCTGCGGTAAATACAATCAAAAACATTGGCCCCCGGGATAAAATGTGTGTTCCGTAATTCTAAATCTCCCGGTATGTCCTGTGTCTCATTCGGATGGGGTTTAAAAAGGAGGGTCCAGTTATTTTGTCCGGCGAGTTGGTCAAGGTGAAGCAGTGCATCGAATGTGCCCGTATAATAGGGAGAATGAAATTTCCTGCTGTTTCTATCATAGGGCACGAGGCCCGCGTAACGATCAAATTGCCCGGCATAAAAAATTATTTTTTTACCCAGTCCCCGCAGCTGCTTTACTAAATGGTCAACCTGGCCTTCTTTTGTTAACGGTTTTCTATCTAACCTATTTTTCACAACAAATTCTATATATCTTTGAGCCCTTTGCATATCCTCCCGGTTAACGGGCAAAGAACGAAACCGTTGGTGCTCGCGAGCCACCCAGCTTTCACCCATCTCGCCGCCTGTCTCGAAAACGATGGTTTCGGGGAGGCAGCCTAAGTGGGTAAAACCGAAAGGTATTTCCTTTTGCGATAACATTTCAGCGGCGAGGTAGTGAAGCCCTCGAAATTGGTGCCAGAGGAAAACAAAACCGGGTTGGATATGATCGATCCAGGCGCAAAAAAGTTGGAAATTCTCTCTTAAACGAGAGCTTATTTCCACCGGGTTTCTGACTTCCCGGGGGGTATCACGTTTTTCCGCCACGGCAAAATATCTATCGAAATCTTCAATCTCTGCCAATCCTTTGCCGCGACTTTGCAGCGGTGGATTTTGAAAATCCCAGGTGATACATTCGCTTTGCGACCTGGTTTGCGTCAGGTTCAGCAGGTGCAGTTCGATTCCCTGCTTCAATAAGTTTTTATAAAGTTTTTCGAAGAAAGACATACATTTCGCTATTTTAATCTCTGTCAGGTAAAGAGAAATAAGAATTTTTTTCATATTAATAATTTCTATAGTCACAACGTTACGGAAAGAACCTTGTCGATAGACTCTTTCGAGAAAGCCTGCTTAAATTTTTCTATATTTTCAAGGTAATTTTTATAATCATTTTTGAACACTAAAAACTCTTCTAATAAACTTTTGAATTCTCCTTCCCTGAACAATCTGCCAACACCGTAGGACTTCACAATATTGGCCATGGCACCTCTGTTTATGGTTAAGACAGGGAAACCTCTATGTAGAAAATCGACTAACAAACTGCTGGAGCGATAATGTCTCCTGTAGGGTAAAACGATAAACTTAACGGTTGAAAATATAAAGTCTTTCAGTTCCTGGGAATCTATATAAATATCGTGTTCAAATATACGTTCTTCAACTATTAATTTTTCCTTACTTAAAATCGCTTCCCAGGTTGGTGAGTAATTGCTCTTGGTACGACCGAAGCGGATACATACACAACCGGGTTCGGAAGCGGCAAGTTGAAGTAAAAGATCGTAACCCTTCCTGGGTTCTAAATCTCCAAACATCAGGAGAATATGTTTATCTTTATGTTTAGCGAGGAAATCACGATAGCGACGTTCAACTTTTTTGTTAAATTCGGATTTTTGTGTTGTTATCCTGGCATTTAAGTCGCGGGTTATTAATTCAGGTAAGAATAAGATTCGCTTACTATTATAGTGTTTCACTAATCCCGGATCCAGGCAAAAAGCAGTGTTAAACAATTTAAACCGGCTTAAATTGCGCCATAGACATTTGGTTAATAAGGGGAATTTCCGCACGAATAATCCCCGGCCTGCCAGGTCCGCCCGGTTTGTAAAGAATTTCTTAATAAAGAGTATAAGTTCCCGCAGCGCCTTAATCATACTTCCCCGGGAATAGATGAACTCACTGAGGCAAATCACACAGAAATTGCGGCCTACTAACCTGGGGCGCCAGGGGAGCAACTGCCCTAAGAATATCCATCTTAAAATATCACCATCGACAAACATTGATAAATCCGCTTTAACCTCAGACTGGATATCCCTGATTAGATTCGCTTCACTCTTCGTGTTATTTAATTCATGACAAATATTTCTAAGATGAACCCGGTTTCCTTCTTTATAAATATCTAAGTAAGGCGATTCTGTCGGTTCGTACCTTTTGCTGCCGTCGGGGAGGTGCCTTGTAATTCTACCGGCATAACAAAAAAACACTTCGTAACCATGCTCCAGGTAAAACCTGATGAAATATGCCGCGTAAAGATGGCGATGCCCACTAATATCGGCACAATATATGAGTGCTTTCCCGGCGTTTCCTTTAGTAAGTAATTCCTTCTTTTCGTGCGATTTCATCCTATTTTTTTATTTCAGTTTCCAATTTTGTCAGCCGTTGTTTTAGATCCCATATCTCTTCATTTTTGGCCCGAATTTCTTTCTCTTTTTTTTTTAAAAGGTTATTCATGTAATTGGGAGTCTTTCCTAATGTTATTTTTTCTCTATTTTTCTCTCGAAGAGATTTCTCATATTTCGTTATCAACCTGTTGAAATTAATATTATTTCCAATTTTTTCGTTTTTTAATAACTCTTTGTATTTTTCTATATACCCGGCAAGTAATTTAAACTCATGTTTATCCAGGGTTACCCGTCCCGTTTTAGACCCCCCCCTTTTTTTTGAAAAATCATAGTATCGGTCCTTCCGGGGAAGATCAAGAAAGGAACAAATCGTATCAACCCAACATTCACGCCGGGAAACATAATCCTCATGGCAAATTATCAAAGGTTTCTCTTTTATTTTTCTAAAAGAATCCAGGGCAAATTTATTCATATAGAACCAGTATAAGACTTCTTTCTCAACCTGGGTATTTACTTTTTCGGATTTATAGTTTGTTCCATATATAAGGTTTATCTCACTTATTAATCTCTTAAAATCATCCCGGTGATATTCGCTGCCCAACAGGGAAAATCGTATTATTGCCGAATTTATTACATCTAAAGGATTCCTGGTAATAAAAATGAATTTACAATTTCCGCAAATTTTATTTAGCAGCAGGAAACGGCCATTGGCCCTGATAAACTTGATTAAAACATGTCTCGATGAGTCCCTGTTAAAGAAAATATTCTTTAAATACTCGTTTTTTTTATATTTTCCCGGATTCTTGATAAACAAGGGTAATTTTTGGTGAAAATAGATCCCTTCAAAGGATATGGAATCCATTTTTTTAAAATGTCCAATGACATCGACGTGCTTCCCGTTAAACGCGGCTTTATCCCACAAAAAAGGTTCATAAATAAAATCGATATTCTCTCCATAATGATCTATCATCATCTCCTGGATCAGGCAATATAGTGCCGTAGTACCGGATCGTCCGACACCTAAAATGCAAACTTTCATTTTTCTCCCTTCATTAGATCATTTATTGTATCCCGGACTATTTCAAGGTAACCGGTTTCAGGATAATCCGGGGCCTGCTCTTGAATACGGCGGATATTAAATTTATAAAAATCGAGCAATTTTTCTCTATCCAGGATATCCTCTCTCTTAAATAGTGCCTTGAAAGTTTTCATTAATTCAATCACGTTAAAATAATAGTATTCATTAGAATCGCTTTTCTTCCAATTCTCCTTGTTATCGATATGAAAAGTTAAGTGTAAGTCTTTGAATTGTGTATAGTTTTGTGAATAAGCCATCATATTACTCATGATTAACCTGGCAATTTGTTTTGCCCCGATACACGCATCCCCTAAAACAAATTTTTCGTAAATAGCCCTTTTAAAGACAAAACAATCATGCCCGGTGTGCTTTTCGCCATAATCGGTATACATCATGGGCAGTTGGTCGATAGAATGGTATTTTTCGCTGAGGGTGCGGCGAAAGATAATAAACCCGTCATATCCCTGTTCTATTATGTTTTTTACCGCCAGGTAAAAATGCGGCATAAGCGCGATATCCACATTGGTATAAATGAAATAGGCGGCCTTACTTTTTTCGTATAAGCGGTCCAATATATCTTTAAGTAAAGGTAATTTCCGTTTACGGGTAAAATTTTTCACGTCTAAAATCGACCGGTCTAAGGGTTTCGTTTTTATCAATCCTTTCGGGACCATTTTTTCATCTTCCGGGAAGAAGGCGGCAAATTGTTTCACCTTTACCTCTTTTTTTGCGAATTCCCGGGCCCGCCGCATCGTTTCAAAGGTTACCGGCTGGGCCGCGTACAGGTCCGAATCCCGGTTGACAATCACAGGATTGACAATATGGGCAATCGACAATTCAGACATTATATCTCTCAACTTCTATTTTTTTTGAAAAAACGGTGTATTGTTTACCATTTTTTATAGTTTTCCGACACGTAATTGTAAATCGCATATTCGCAGGGGTGCGTTTCCCTGAATCTTTCCCTGTACTCGAGAGAAAAGTCGACAAACCGCTCCGATTTGTTTAGCAATTCAACGGCAAAAGCGGGAAATTTTAGTTTTGCCGCTAATTTATCTAAAGAGCACTGAAAATCTTCGACAATCCCGATATAGATAAAATACTCATCGATAACCTGTTTATAATTGTCGAGGGTGATTTCCACCGGCATGTAATCGAGTATGTTGGGGTGATAATCTTTTTTGCGAAGCTCCTCATCGAGATATCGATCGATGTCACTCGTTAGGTTCAGCGGTTTGCCGCCGCGAAACGATCGACTCACGGTTTCCCTTTTTTTTTCGAAAAAATAACGCGAAACTACGATTTCAAAAGGGTCACGCAAGAACGTTATAAATTGATCGGCTTCCGGGTAATAATGCTTTATCCCGAAATTCCTTCCCCGGTTGAAGTGGCCGTGGATGCAGATTCCCGGCCGCAGGTGATGCTTTTCGGGCATCCGGTTGTTTTTTTCGTCAAAATAATGAAAGTACAAATCCGCAGCGAACCAATTTTCCAGGATCTCCCGGAAACCGGAACCGCCGGTTTTCGGGATATGGATCGAAATCAGGGGTTTGTTTTTATCGTAGGTTTTCATTTATGCTTTTATTTGCCATTTGACATTGATTAAAAAATTCATCAGCAAATAATAAATTAATTTTACTTTTTTTTTGAAAATTTCCAGGCCACGGCCACCTGCCGGTCCCTGTTTTACGTTTTTTATAAATTTTCTGTCCCGGTTAACGATAAAATTGCGGAAACCGGCCGTGATTTTTTTTCTCGACTCCCCGGTAATCAAGCCCCTGTTTTTGTGAAAGACCCGGTACAAATTATTCGTCCGTAAGTGGTGAGGGATCGATGAAAGCCCGGTAGGGTGCTGCCTGTAAGCCGTTCCGTCAATCCCGGTATAACGGAATTCATAACCGCGGGCCAGCCTGATTTTTAAATCCCAATCTTCGTGGGTGATTAAACCGAAATCGTAACCGCCCACTTCAAAATAAGCCCCCTTTCTCATGACAAAGTCCCGGGGGATCATGCAGGAGCGGCAGATGATTTCCGCAAATATTTTTCC
>JAGLQA010000796.1 GCA_023137075.1 Candidatus Aminicenantota bacterium | reverse complement strand
TTTGTTTTGTGTATTTTTTATCGTACTAACAAGTTGCGCGATAATATCTCAGGGGAGTATCGCTAACCGAAGACAGCACTGCCCGAGTGGCGTCTAACTGGCTGATGATCGACGGGCCTTCAACCATGACCGCATCCACAATGGTTACCGCAGCGGTAATATCCCGGTTCATATTCATAAAGGTAAGGGCCGACTCTAAGGGCGACATACTGGGATTATAGGCGGCGTTTTCCGCATACCTGCCCGTATAAATACGCCCATCGCTTCCTTTAAGGGCCACACCAGCGTAATCCTTGCTGTAAGGGGAATAGCTAACATTGGCGGCTTCGAGAGCAGCCGTTACCAACTCATCGGGCGGATCCTCCAGGGTTAAACCGTGACACTGCGGTTCCATCAGGTGACTTTTGATGCCTAAATCAGAGGGGCCGAAAGCCAAAGGTAATAAATCGACCAATTTTTCAATTTCAGGTTCATCGCTGCCCTTTTGTTTCAACAGGATTTCGAGTCGTTTTGCGGTAACCAGTTCATACAAAAATTGCCGGCAGTAACCGCAGGGGGCGGCATTAATGGCTAAATCCCGGAGGCCTTCTTCACCGTGAATCCAGGCGTTGGTAAAAGCGGATTGCTCGCCGTGAACACAAAAACTCAGGGCTTCCCCGGAGAACTCCATATTCGCGCCGAAATATAAACAACCGGGTTCTCCCATGCCCCGGGCCACCGCCCCTACTCTGAAACCGGAAACCGGCACCTGCGCGTAGGCCGCGGCAAGGGGCAGGAGTTTAATCATCAAAGTCCCGATATCGACAGTAAGTTCCTTCATCAATCGCTTCACCAAAGGTTCTTCCATGAAACCGCCCCTGCCTGCGAGTGCTTCCAATTCTTGACGCACCGGCCGGGGAAATTTTTTTATCGCTTTTTTAAACAATTTTTTTTCATCATTCATCGTCTTGTCTCTTTAACAGGAGGGAGAAACGGGACGGTTGATATACTTCTGTTGGTGAACTTTTGGCAGGGTGATAAAGGGCACCTGGTATCCCCCGACACGCACATTGACACCTTCATACTTTTTAAGCTCCTTACCGGCTTTTTCATCCCCGCTGCGATGGGCTTCGCAGAGTTCATATATATGCGCCAGTTGCTCCCGGTCGGAAATGGTCAGGGTCATCATGTTGCCATGATTCTTTACGAAATGACGGATTATAGCCAGGATTTTTTTATCCGCATCCGTTTCCAGGTCCTTTTCCTCTAAGCAAAGGTCCGTTACCACTCCGCTGGCAAACCTGTCAAGTCCATAATCTTTAAAGGATGACAGGAGATGCCCCACACCGTAATTCGTCGAACCTGCCTGGGGGGCAAAGTTTCGAGCAACGGGATCGCCGGAATGGGGCCTGTCGGCGGAAGCGGCATTCCCACCACCAATCAGGTCGAACAATTCAAAGGTTCCCAAACCGGTGGTAAATTTGATCCCGAAATTCTTACCGAATTCTTCTTCCATGGAACGGCCCGAATAACCGGCTAAGGCCCTCAAACCGGCGATGCGTTTTGCATTTTCTTTTGTTGGCGGTTTTAAGAATATTTCTTCAGCCAGGCCTTTGGATTCCTGGACGCACCCATAAAAAGTATCGAGCATCCACTTCATTATGTCGTCCACATCTTTCTCATTATTTCCGAATTTGGGGGATTCCGACTGGAAGCAGACCTTAATTCGATCGTAGACTTTTTGTTTCGACTCATCACC
>JAGLQA010000795.1 GCA_023137075.1 Candidatus Aminicenantota bacterium | reverse complement strand
GCCAGGCATGTGCGAAATTGATGATGTCAACCTCTTACATTTGAATAAATTTCTGAAAGGGTGTAAAATGCTTTTTAACAGAGATCAAGGAGGCAAATTGAATTTTGACTTATATTTTAAAAAAGCCTTAACCTATGAAAAATATGTCTATCAGCTCGGTGAGAACCAGAATTTACATAACCGGCATTACGAAAGATTTAAAATAACCGCAGACCGGCAGAAAGCTATAAAAAAAATAACTCCCTTGAATATACTTGTATTGACAGAACCCTGGTGCGGCGATTCCTTAGCCATCTTTCCCGTGGTGAGAAAGCTGGCTGAAACAAACGGCTGCTGGCTAATAAAAGTCCTCAGGCGTGATGAAAATACTGAATTCATGGATCATTTCTTGACCCGGGGCGGACGGGCAATTCCCATTTTTTTATTCCTGTCAGAGGATTTCAAGCTTATTTTCAGGTGGGGACCACGGCCTTACGCGGCTCAGCAAATATTCGAAACTTACCGGCAGCAAATCCAGGATGGAGAGATCGAGAAATCAACGGTTATAAAAAAAATAAGGATGTTTTACTCCCGGGACCGGGGACAGGAGATAATGAAAGAATTGTTGTCAACCATGAAGGAACATATTATTCTTTACTCTTGAGAATGATGTGGGTGATTTCGGACCTGTTTAGAAATCTCATGGGCGGGCCCCAATAACCGGCACCGGGACTGGTATTGATATAGGCACCGTTTTTTTTATACAGGCCGGAAGGATATTTATAAACCAGTTGCACCAGAATATCTATCGGAGGTATCTGTCCGGCATGGGAATGACCGGATAGTTGTAAGTCTACTCCCTTTTTTACCGCATCATCAAAACCGGTTGGCCGGTGATATAACAGGATAATGGGTTTCGCCTGGTCACACGCCTCGATCAATGGATCCAGGAGCGGCCCATCGTAGTCAAACCGCCGCCCATCATCGTCATCAAGCCCGATAATTTGCAGGTGATTCGCCACTTTAATCATCCGGTTTCTTAAAATTTTTATGTTTGTCTTTTCTGCCAGTTTACTAAAATTCTGTATTCCGGCATAAAATTCATGATTTCCCGTGACAGCAAAAACACCGTGTTCAGCCTTTATTTTTTTTAATTCTTCGATAAAATGGTTATCATCACTTATATCACCTTCAATCAAATCCCCGGTAATAACAACCAGGTCTGGTTTAATAGCAGCGACCGATGCAGCAATCGACGTGATGGTTTTTTTTGATTTAAATGATTCTAAGTGAAGGTCCGATAGGTGGACAATGGAGAAACCATCCAGATATTTCGGGAGGTTTCGAAGTGAAAGGGTCACCTTTTTCACAATTGGCAATCGCAGCCCATTATAAAGAGAATATGCCGAAATGAGGCCAATTAAAAGCAGGGCCATGATTGTCGCGATTTTCCCGAAACCGGGGAGAAATTTTAGCAATATCCATTCGAGCAGGAAGATAAAAAAAGCAATCGCGATAATGCCGAGCCATACATAGGAATAATAATTTAATAGGTAGAATTTTAATAAACGGCTGAATAGCATACTTAAAGGGAAACTCAAGCCGGAAAAGAAAAAAAAATATTTTAAGAACCGTACCCAAGTTGTTGTAAGAGGTAAATTTTTTGTTAAAACCTTGAATATGAAGTAGTGCATAAAAAAATAAATTGAGCAGGCAATTACGATAAAAACCGCAAAGGATAGAATTCGATTCATGCTATTTTCTCTTTTTCTATACCTGTTTTAATACCGATGCTAAGTGACTGTTTTCCTCTTCGAATCCGAAGGTTAGACGAATATAGGGGCTAATCGATTCTTCGTCGTTAACCACTGACACAAAAATACCTTTTTTTTCAAGATGGTTTATTAATTCCGTTCCCGACAATTTGTTGTGTTTAATCATCATGATGTTTGAACGGGTATTGACATAAGATACATCCGGGATACGTTTTAGTTCTTCGATAAAAAATTCTTTTCTCTTTTGAGTTACCGCACGCACTTTTTCTAAGTAGTCCATATGGTCTAATGCGACACCGGCAAGGTCAAAAGAGAATTGGGTAATGGGGAAATAATTGCTGTGGATTCTTAGTGCATCTAAAATATCTTTATTGTCCGATATGGCATAGGCAATTCGTAAACTCGCCAGTCCATAGGCTTTTGAGAAGGTTCGTAATACAATCAGGTTATTGTATTTTTTTAACAGCCTTGAAGCGGAATTGACTCCACCATCGGGATCGGTGTATTCTCCGTAGGCCTCATCAACCACTACGAAGGCAAAATAATTGGCCGCTTCATCTACAATATAATCGATCAGGTCTTTCTGGTATGGTACACCTGTCGGGTTATTCGGATTGGCGATCCAGATTAACTTCGGGTTCAGTTTTTTTAGAATTCCCCTATATTCGTCAAAAGTTTCAGTAGTCCATTTAAAACCATCTTCCTCCTTCAGCTTGAGATATATAGCTATTGCACCCATTCTTTTGGAGTACTCTTCAAAAAGGTAAAAAGATGGTGAATTCACCATAATTCTATCGTTTAATTCTAAAAATGATGAAGCGATAATACTGATCATCTGGTCTAAGCCGGCAGAAAAAAGTATCCAATCTTCATCGGGAACATTATGGAGTTTGGCCAACTTTAACCTTAAATCGCGGGTAATAAACTCCGGGTATTTTTTTATATAGTCCCTGATATTTTCGCTTTGTATTAATTCGATAAACCGGTTACTAACTTCTGCGGCACAACCTTCATTATTCTGTCCAAGGTCAAATCGATATATCTTATTAAGATTATATTTTTTTTTAACCTCCCGGATATGGATTGGAGTATGTGATCCTTTTTTGGCATAACCCATTACTTTATCGTAGAGGGCTCGCTGGGTACCCAGGTTAAAAAACGTATTTGTTTTTATTTTTGTGGTATTCATATTCAAACCGGCAAGGATTTTTTGAGTCTGTTTTTCTAAAACTCAATTAATTAGTGACAATACAGCAACGACAAGTTTTTTTCCGTGTACAAAATAAAATGAATAAAAATTAAAATGCCAGACCAACTTTTTAATTCAACGTACCTGAAGATAATGAAAGCTTATTATATCATAAAGATATCTGAAATATCAACCGAAATATGTGGTTTTATATGAAGCGCTTGATTGTATCTACTAAACGATCGATCTGTTTCCTGGTATGAGAATAAAAAATGGAAATTCGAAGGGCACCACCAGTAGGAACACTGGTATATCTTCCACCGGGGAGATAAATAACTGCCAGACCTCTTTTAAATAATTCAGATTGAATAAATTCAAGATCAATTCCAGCATCAGGGCGAAGACATATAATAGGAACAGGTGTATCATTTATATTGAATCCTAATGAACGCAATTTTTTTTTTGCATAAGAGACATTATCCCACAATTGTCTTCTTAATCCGGGATTTTTGTACAACATTTCGAGAGCTTTTGCAGCGGCTGCAGCATCCGGAATGGGTGTCTGGCTGCAGGCATGGTGTATGTTGGAATTCTTGTTCAATGTTTCTATTAGTTCTTTAGAACCGGCAATGATCCCGCCATGCCCTCCAATAGCCTTACTCAAGGTACCGGCAGAATATAATCGTTCTCCCTCAATTCCCAAATATTCGAACGTCCCCCTCCCCTTTTTTCCAATTACACCGGTGGCATGTGCGTCATCTACACAAATAATAGCTTCATCATACTCTTTTAATACTTGTTGATAGTCAGGTATAGGTGATATATCACCGGAAATTGGGAATATGCCGTCGCATATTAACAATGGCCTTTGGGATGGCCTTATATTTTCTTTTACTTTTTTCCGAAAATCCTCAACATCCATATAACGAAATTTTACAACAGGTTTTTGAGCGATTAATGCCGCGTGTAGAACCGAATAATGTGATTCTTCGTCCACGAAGATAATATCGTATTGATCTCTCAAACCGTCCAATAAGATGGAATTACCGATAAATCCAGACACAAAATAAAGAGTGCTCTCCGTGCCGAAAAATGTGCAGGCTTTTGTTTGAATCCTCTGAAGTATGGGATTATTGCCGTAAACTAATGGAGAAGTAGCACTTGATATTCCGAATTTTTTTACAGCTTCACATGCTGCTTTAATTATTTCCGGGTGACCTTGAAGATCATAATAGCCGCAGCCACTGAAATAGTCAACTTCTTTGCCGTTTATTACGGTTCTTGGCCCCGGAGTACTCTCCATTACGTACATTTTAACTAACCTCCTGTATTAATTCACTTGTTATGCTATTCGGTTCTTATTCTTCAAAATATGGCTAATGTCTCATCGATTCCCGTCGCAATCAATTCTGTAAACAATGTATTTGAAACGTTATCTAAGTCCTCTTGAGTTAGCCCTCCATCCATATTTCCGTTGAATTTTCCATCTTTCGAGTTGTAGTGCCAGATCAGGTCAATACCACTGTCAAAATCAAATGGATACATACCGCATATAAGGCCATGTGAAATCGGTTCCTTGAACTTTTCGGCCATATCTTTCATACCAATCTCCTCTAGACTTTTAATATGAGCTTTCTGCATCTGAGGAAGATACTCCAATTGATTCATCCCCCCCAGTGCCAGAAAGCC
>JAGLQA010000794.1 GCA_023137075.1 Candidatus Aminicenantota bacterium | reverse complement strand
GTTGGTGTTCATGTAACCCGGGGCAGCACCGATTGCCGAAGGGTCGGTAATATTGGCGCCGTCGATATTCCAGGTCGTGTCGTCACTATCGGCCCCAAGACCGTAGAATGCGGACTGCTGACCCGACTCGTTACCACCAACATCTTCCCGGTCAAGCATCATACCCGGAACTAAGTTGAGAACTGTCCAGGGATTACGGGCGGTGGGCAGCGAGGTAAGCATTTCGTTGGTAATGTTTACACCAACGGTTGTCTTTCTTACATCAATTGCACCGGTTTTTCCGATAATAATAACTTCCTCTCTGATTGTGCTGGTTTCCATCTGAATGCTCAGGTTCTTGTTCTTACCGACATACATCCGGATTCCTTTGTTAATTACCGTCTTAAAACCTTCCAATTCAAACTTCAGTTGATAAGTTCCTGGACGGAGCCTGATGAACCTGAAGTTACCTTCTTCTGATGTAACAGCCGTTTTTGCACCGGTAACGTCACCGGTCAGTGTGACTGCCACACCGGGGATAGCAGAACCATCCGGGAGCACAACCGTCCCGTAGATGTCCGCGGAAGCAAGTTGGCCGAATGCCAATGACGAAAGCATTGCCACTACGGCTAACGCGACTAATAGTTTTTTCATTAAAACCTCCTTGTTGGTTTAATTAAACTAAATTTTATTAGTAAATAGACAATGCAATTTTCATGCCAAAACAACAAACCCCACTATAACAACGTCTTCGCCTTTTTCCATCAAAAAAATCCAATTTCCCGGATTTGTGTCCAAATTTTTGGATTACACAAAAAAATATTTAAGAAGTTTTTGAACCATAAGGCTTGACTTAAGAATCTTTTTTAGTTATCATTTATACTTCTTTATAGTTGGCTGCCGGGATAGCTCAGTAGGTAGAGCGAGGGACTGAAAATCCCTGCGTCCGTGGTTCAATTCCGCGTCCCGGCACGTTTCCTGGTTTCCGGGTTTGGATTATCTCCTTCTCCTGGGTTTGACGGGGTCCTGCGTTTCAACAAAAACACCAGGCCGCCGCACAGGGCATAAATATATTTTATACCTAAATCGATAATTTCAGCCGAGAGAGCCACTGCTTTTGGAAATTTCATCAATTGGGAAAAACCGGAAGTGCGGACGCCGATGCCGTTAACAGAGGGAACGGTCATCAAAAGAAAAACTAAAATGGGCGCTTTCAGCAGAAAATCCAGCGGATCCGGATCCTGGTTAAGGGATTTCGATATAAAATAGTAGTATGTCACAATGCTGAGTTGAAATAAAAGACTTACGCCTAAGGCTGAGAACAGGGCACGGGGATGCTTGTAATACATAGCTGCTGCCTGGTAGGATTGTTCTAAAAAGGATTGTATCTTAACCGGCAGGATTTTGCGGGAGAGATTTAAAATATGCGGTGCTATTTTCGGATGGGCAAGCCAGACCAGGAGAAAAAACCCGCCCAGTATGGCCGTTACAAAAAACCAGGTGACTTTTTCCTGGCTGCCTTGCTGGGCCAGCTTTAAAAACAAAGCTGCGGCAGCGATTAACCCTAAAGCAATCATTCCGGTCAGGCGCTCGATAATGACAACCATGATAGAGGTACTGGTTTGACCGGTTAACCGTCTACTCTCAACGACACGGACCGTATCGCCACCTATGGTAGATGGTAGAAACGTATTAAAAAAAGCGCCCATAAAATAATATTGTAAGAGTTGAATATAAGCTGCGTTTACTCCCTGGGCTTTTAGCAAGATTTTCCAGCGCAGGCTGATGAGGCTGAAGCCCACGATATGCAGGAGAAAGGCGGGGACAAGCCATTCAATCGAAGCGCTGGAAAAGGCCCGGACAAATTTTCTCAGCGCTTCGGTCAGGCTGCCTTCGTCAACAGCGAGGGTGGAAAGAAAGTAGCCGATTAACCCGGCACTGACAACCACTCGCAGCAGTAAGAACAGTATTTTCTTTTTCGATTTTTTTTCAGTCATAAGGTCGAAACCATTATACCATATCGGGAATCAATTTGACTGGATTTGTATGGATAAAATGATCGTTGTGGGAAATTTTTACTCTATCAGGAAATCTCTAACCGATGCCGTCTCCTTTGGAGAGAATGTTGCCTATATATCCGGTCACCCTGACCCCGGGGGATATGCACTCGAGCTCTGGTTAGATAACCCGGTCCATAGGGAAAATATTGAAGGAAAGTTCAATCTTACGGGAGTTGGAGTCGCAAGTGGTGGGGGTGGCGGTTATTATATTACCCAGATATTTATAAAGACTAAATAATCGACTCCCCACGCAGTGAGGTGGGGGATGGATTGAATGCTCAATTTTTTTGATCGTATCCATTACGGCTAACTCTATCCGTATCACCCATTGCCCTTGCCCCCTAAGCGACTCCTCACGCAGTGAGGTTTGGAATTTCAATTTCGTACATTCTCGGGAGTTCTGTATTTCAATTTCGGGCGAAAAATGAGCTTTCCGATAACATTATAGGGCCATGAAAAAACAAAATGAAAAATTCGGTAGAAACGTGACGGTAGGCAAACCGTTCAACCTTGCGCAACACAGCAAATGCGATGATGTATCATCCAATTATATTCATAGTATTCAATATATGATAAACGCAATATAAACAGGAGGTAAAAATGAAACGATGGGCAGTAACTTTAATGTTGGTTTTAACGGTTTCGCTTATATGTATGCCTTTGTATTCCGGCTCTTCGGTGCAGAGGAAGCAGTACAAGGCGAAAAAGATCAATCCACATCCGCCTACCATAAACGGTAAGTTAGATGATGTGGTCTGGAAAAAAGCCCATGTGGGCGGTGATTTTGTGCAAATCAGTCCCCATGAGGGCCAAACGCCTTCCCAGAAAACCGATTTCAAAATCATGTACGACAATGAAAATCTTTACGTAGCAGTGCGAGCCTACGACGACGAACCGGGAAAGATTGTGCGGCGTATGTGCCGACGCGATAACTTAGACGGGGATATTGTCACGGTTCAGATTGACAGCTACCACGATTTACGTACAGCCTTCTGTTTCAGTGTGAATGCCGCAGGCGTGAAAGGCGATGAAGTCATTTCCGAAGATGGAAATAACCGTAACGATAACTGGGACCCGGTCTGGTATGTAAAAACCATCAAGGATGAGGAGGGCTGGGTGGCTGAGATGCGTATTCCCTTGTCTCAACTGCGTTTCGCCAGTAAAACGGAACAGGAGTGGGGCATGCAGGTTTCCCGTCTCTTGTATCGCAAGGATGAGCGATCAGCCTGGCAGTTTATCCCGCGGGATTCTTCAGGACTGGTTTCTAATTTTGGTAAATTGCAGGGGCTGCTAAATTTAAACCCCCGCCGCCAGGTTGAGCTGATGCCCTATTTTGTCGGCAAGATGCAGCGGTTTGAAGCGGAGGAAGGGAACCCCTTTGCCACCGGCCAGTTGAGCAACGGGGTAGGAGGTTTAGACGGAAAGATCGGCCTGACCAATGATTTAACCTTAGATTTCACCATAAATCCCGACTTCGGCCAGGTGGAAGCTGATCCCTCCGAGGTCAATCTGACTGCATTTGAGACCTATTTTGAAGAAAAGCGACCCTTTTTCATCGAGGGGCGCAATATCCTGAGTTTTCCCCTTATGCTCGGGAACGGTGATTTTTCCCGGGATAATCTCTTTTATACCCGCAGAATCGGCCGCCGGCCCCATTATTCCCCGGAGACCACCGATGGTGAATATATGGACATACCGGAAAATACAACAATTTTAGGCGCCTTCAAAATAACGGGAAAAACCGGGAACGGTATCTCGATCGGAATTATCGATTGTGTAACCACGACGGAACATGCAACCATCGGTAATCCTGGCCAATACCGCAAGGAGACGGTTGAGCCGTTTACCAATTACTTAGGTTTACGGCTGCAGAAAGACTATAACGGCGGCAATACCATTTTAGGTGGTATGATGACGGCGGTAAACCGCAAATTGAATGACACGGGTCTCGAATTCCTGCATAAATCCGCCTATGGTGGGGGGCTCGACCTATACCACACATGGAAGGATAAAAAATATTTCCTATCCGCAAGCACGGCATTCAGTCATGTGAAAGGAACGCCTGAAGCCATTTTAGAAACCCAACAGTCACCTTTGCGGTACTTTCAACGTCCCGATGCCGGGCATGTAATCCTTGCCCCCGGGCGTACTTCCCTGACCGGGCACGGTGGAAATTTGAATATCGGCAAATTAGGAAAGGGGCATTTTCGATATATAGCCGGTTTGACCTGGCGCTCTCCCGGGCTGGAGTTGAACGATATGGGTTACTTGCGCCAGGCCGATGTGGCCATGCAATTCGTCTGGGTGGGCTACCGTTACTGGAAGCCTTTCAACATTTTTCGCAACATTAATTTCGATTTTAACCAGTGGAACGGTTGGGATTTCAGCGGACAAAAAACCTTTCAAGGCGGCAACATCAACATGTATGCTCAATTAAAAAATTATTACTCGGTAAGCCTGAGTGTCAATCCCCAGGGCGAAGCGCTTTCCAAAAGCGCGTTACGAGGTGGCCCGTCATTACGCATACCCGGAGGCATGTCTTATTATGCCTCGCTGCAAACAGACAGCCGGAAGAAATTACGTTTGAATGTCGGCGGCTCGCTGTTTAAGGGTAAAGATGATAACCGCGGCGTAAAATCCTTTCGTTTCGGAGCCACTTACCGGCCTTCAAACGCCCTATCCGTGACAGTCAATCCCACAATTACCTGGTACGAAAACCGGCTGCAGTACGTCGATACCATAGATTTCAGCGATGGGAACCGGTACGTAATGGCCGCGATAAATCAGAAAACCGTAGGAATTACCATCCGGATGAACCTGAGTATCACCCCCGATTTATCCATCCAATTCTATGGTCAACCCTTTATCAGCGCGGGTAAATATTCGGATTTCAAGCGGGTAACCAATCCCCGGGCCGGTTTATTCGACGACCGTTTTTATCTTTTCCAGGGAAGTGAGCTTGGGTATGATGCGGCTGCCAACGAATACCTGGTTGGTGAGAGCCTGGCCGGCGCGGCAGGCTGTCGATTCGCCAATCCCAACTTCAACTTCCTGCAATTCCAGGCTAATTTAGTCGTTCGCTGGGAATACAAACCCGGTTCCGCGATATATGTTGTCTGGTCACAAGGAAGAACCGGTTCTGAAGAGAGCGGTGATTTCGCACTTTCCCAGGATATGAGGCAATTATTCGCCGTCCACCCTCACAATGTATTCCTGATAAAATTCACCCATCGTTTCGGGCTGTAAATATATAGCCGGGCCGGGTCCGGAATCGTTGTGATACCGGGCCCGGTCTTCTTTTTTTTCCGGCAATCGACCGGCGGAGAAAAGGTACCCGGGCATTTCAACTCTTTTAAATTAAAAGAATTCCGCTTGAAAAATTCCAGGTAAGGTACAAATAGGCGGGCGGCGCCCGCGGCCAAATATGTAGAACAGCGATATTCACCACAAAAAAATCTTCGAGAAAAAACAAGATTTTCTATTAATAGCGGCATATAGGAGGTAACAAATGCAGAAAACAAAAATTTTCAGATCCTTAGAGGAAGCATTAAAAAATCCCGGTAAAGTCGAAGCGTTAACAAAGGGACGGAACTTTGAAGTTTT
>JAGLQA010000793.1 GCA_023137075.1 Candidatus Aminicenantota bacterium | reverse complement strand
ATTTTCAAAGACTCCCAATTCTAAATTTCCTTAATCTAAGATTTCAAACTTTTTTTTATTGCGAATAAACCATTATTCATGATATAATAATAACTCTATCTTAATGAAAAAAACCGGTTAAATTTATATGATGTTGATAAATAAGGTAATTAAGAAGAATGACAAAACGATTATTGTTGGTTGATGACGAGGAATCCTTTTTACAGAGTCTGAAAGCGGGACTCCAGCATTTCAGCGATATTTTTGAAACCGATACTTGCTATTCCGTAAAAGACGCGATAAAGAACGTATTGGCCAGGGATTACGATGTGATCGTCACGGACCTGCGCATGCCGGGGAAAAGCGGTATCGATTTTTTAGTATTCCTGAAACAGATCAAATACACCGGAAAATTAATGGTTATGTCCGCCTACAACACGGTCGATAATATCAGGCGGATTCGTTCTCTCGGAAATATCGACATCTTTTCCAAACCCTTCAATGTCGAGTGGTTCAAGAGAAAACTTATCGATTTTTTCAGCAAAGAGGAAGAAGTCACCTTCGAGTCTATCGACCTGGTTACCGTGATGCAGGTCATCAATTTAGAAAAGAAAACCTCCGCAGTACAGATCGATGTCGATAAAGATAAGGGATTTATATATTTTGAAGAAGGTGAGATCATCAGTGCGGAATTCAGGAATTTACGCGATGAGGCTGCCATCAGGGAGGTGCTCAATTTAAACAAAGGGCAAATCACCATCAAAAAAATCAGGAATAGGGTAAAAAAAACCATAAGAAAACCTTTTGTGGAACTCCTGATGGAACTGACCCAAAGAATCGATGAATTACGCAAAGACCATAAAGAAACTTTCGGAAAAAAAGAGGAAGCTGAAGTAGAAGAAACAAAAAAAATAAAATATAAAACGGCAATTAAACAAAAATTGGCCCGGCTGCGGGAAGTGCCCGGCTATTTAGCCGCCGGCGTGTTTACCCCCCAGGGAGAATTGTTAGATGGAGAATCCGAAGTCTCGGGAATCGATTTTAAACTGGCAGGCTCGCTGGTGAACGATACCATGCTGAACGCCCGGACCATGATGCTGGAGGCCGGTTTCGGCGAAACCAGGATGATCCAGATCGATACCTACGTGGGCTGCGTTTTCTGTAAATGTTACAATGACGGCAAACGACATTTCCATACGGTGTTGGTCATCAAAAACGACGGCAATGTGGCCATGGCCAAGGTGAAATTAATGAAAACCGTCGAAGAACTGGTCTGCGAATTTTAGGCAATCTTAGGAGGCGGTATGATGGAAATAAAAGAATTTGAACAAACCGATCTGTATCTATTATGCGAAATGTTTAATGAAATCGAGATTGGCATCCTGTTAATCAAAAAGGTACCGGAAAAAGCCATTTCCTGCAACAGCTATTTTAAACTGATGGCCGAAGGACGGGAGGAGCGCTTGATCGAGCATATCCTGGAATCGGTCGATCAGAATAAAATCGGCCGCACCCGCGATGATATCGATTTCCCGGACGGTTCCTCCATCGGCTATACTATATACAGCTCGCAAACCGGTGATTACATAGTTTTCCTGAACGATATTTCGCAGCGCAAGATATATTTTGAGAGTATGGGAGAGAGTTTTTTTTACGACAGGCTGCTGGGCTTTATTGCCGAAATTGTGCACGAGATCGGCAATCCCCTGACTTCCATATCCACCACCCTGCAGGTACTTTTAGGAAGCCTTTCCATGTGGGATGACGAGAAAAAGAGCGAGTTGATCCGCCGTGCCGACAATGAGATCGAACGGCTGTCCAACTATTTAGACCGCATGCGTGATTTTTCGTCGGCCCAGAAACCGGAAAAGAAACCCCACATCCTTCGCCAGGTCATCGAACGGGCCGTAGCGCAAAATAGCGCCATGCTGGATAAAAAGGGTATTTCCGTCGAATATCATATCAATAATGCCATATGTGTCAATATAGATGAAGATATCTTCTACCAGGTACTACTTAATCTTTTCCTGAATTCCTTGGACATACTATCGGCGAATGGTAAAATTTGCATCGCTGCCGAAGATATGAATGATATTTTTGTGAAGTTGGTGTACAAAAATAACGGTCCGTCTATCCCCGAGGATTTACGGAAAAAAATATTGATGCCCTTCTTTTCGACCAAGAAAAAAGGCCGGGGCATCGGCCTGGCCCTATCTTTGAAACAGATGATCCACATGGGCGGCAGTTTAAAGGTGGAAGAACCGGAGGGGGAGTGGGGCGCCCGGTTCGC
>JAGLQA010000792.1 GCA_023137075.1 Candidatus Aminicenantota bacterium | reverse complement strand
ACCAGGGCCTTGAAGCCGTTGTATTCCGAGGGATTATGGGAAGCGGTTATAATAATTCCGCCGTCCATATCCATCTTAAAAACCCCGTAATACAAAACCGGTGTGGGAACCAGGCCGATATCCAGGATATTCAGACCATATTTATAAAGGCACGACACCACGATGCCTTTAATTCGCTCGGAACTTGGCCTGCCGTCCATGGCGACCACTATATTCTTTTTCTTTTCCCTTACATAGACAGTGGCAAAAGCGGATGCGATTCTTTCTACAACATCATCTTGCAATTCATCGGCCACAATACCTCTTATGTCGTATTCTCTGAAAATAGACTCTTTTATTTCATTCATTTAGCCTCCTGAATTTTCAAGACTCAACTTCGAAATACTCACCTGACAGCGGGTGTGGAAACGCCTTGCTGCGCAATAATTGCAAATTATACCCCATTGCCCGATCAATATCAACTTAATAAGAAAAGTGGGGATTTTCGGGGATTCATACAGGCTTGCTAACATCAAAACATTCAGGTATAATGAGTTCTTATATAGCATGAATAAGAATAGACGACCTGTTCTGTAATCCACTGCCCTGGTATTTTTTTATATTGATATATATGAAAATGGTTCGCTTATGCCGTGCAAACACTAAGGGCGGAAGCTTGCATTTATCACGTTCTATAGATGCAAGAAGCCAGGGGAGGTAATCCATGAAGGGAATAATTTTAGCCGGCGGCTCCGGTCAACGACTTCATCCTGTTACTCACGCAGTTTCCAAACAACTTCTTCCTATCTATGATAAGCCGATGATTTACTACCCGCTTTCTACGTTAATGTTGGCCGGGATAAGAGAAATCCTGGTTATTTCAACCCCGGAAGAACTGCCCCGGTTTGAAAGGCTGATGGGTGACGGTTCTTTATGGGGAGTCTCCTTTGAATACGCGGTTCAATCGGTTCCCCGGGGATTGGCCGACGCCTTTATAGTTGGCGAGCGCTTTATCGGGGATGACGAAGTATGCCTGGTGTTGGGAGACAATATCTTTTATGGCCACAATTTAGCGGCCATGGTCCAGGAGGCGAAACAGCTCAATGAGGGCGCCGTCATTTTCGGATACTATGTCGGCAGCCCCCGGAGGTACGGTGTTGTGGGGTTTGACAAAAGCGGCCATGTGCTTTCAATCGAAGAAAAACCGCGGCAGCCCAAATCCAATTACGCGGTGGTCGGCCTCTATTTTTACGACAATAATGTAATCGAAATCGCAAAACAAATTAAACCCTCACGGCGGGGTGAAATCGAGATTACAGACGTTAATAACGAATACCTAAAACGAGGAAAACTGAAAGTGAAGCTTATGGGACGGGGATATGCCTGGTTGGATACAGGCACCCACGATTCTTTACTCGATGCGGCTCTTTTTGTGAAGACCATCGAAGACAGGCAGGGACTCAAAATAGCCTGCGTGGAAGAGATCGCCCTCAGGATGGGATTTATCGATGCTCCCCAATTAGAGAAACTGTCTAATTCCATGGGCCAGAGCAGCTATCGAGATTACCTGATAAAATTGTTAAAAGAAGTGTGAACATTTAAACAGTAGAGATGCAAAATTAGTAAAATATCGGGCACAAAGACGAATGAGTAAAATTGTTTTGATAGATTACGTCGGCCAGAGTAATGACCGGGGAGAGCCGGTCGGCCATTCGCTAAAAACATTAAAAGAGACCATTGAACTGTTCGACAACTCCATAAAAATCGAACTAATCGTTCCGCAAAATTACGAAGCGGAATTATCAGATCGAAAAATCACAGTTCCTTTTTTTCTGAAATACTACAGCACCATCAATATAAAAAAATTTCACAACCGG
>JAGLQA010000791.1 GCA_023137075.1 Candidatus Aminicenantota bacterium | reverse complement strand
CGGATGATTTTCCGCTGCGTTTGATCCGATGATCAAAATGCAGTCGCTGTTACCGATATCGATCCAGTGATTGGTCATCGCCCCTCTTCCAAATGTTTCCGCCAAACTGGCGACTGTGGAAGAGTGTCATATTCGCGCCTGGTGTTCTAAATATACGACACCCAGGCTTCTGGAAAACTTGGAAAGCAGGTAGCATTCCTCGCTGTCCAAAGAGGCACCGCCCAAAACGGCCATACCTTTTGTTCGGTTAACAACTTTACCGCCTTCCTTTTTCTCAAAGGTTTTGTCCCGCGTTTTCTTGATATTTTGGGCAATTTTTTTCATGGCCCAATCCCAGCTTTTTTCTTCCCACTGGTTGGAACCGGGCGCCCGGTACTGAATAGTTCTTAAGCGGCGCGGGTTATTGGCGACTTGAAACAATGCGTTTCCTTTACTGCAAAGAGATCCCTCGTTGACCGGATGGTCGGGGTCTCCTTCCGTATTGGTCACGCGACCTTTATAGGCTGTAA
Source organism: Candidatus Aminicenantota bacterium (assembly GCA_023137075.1). GTDB lineage: Bacteria > Acidobacteriota > Aminicenantia > UBA2199 > UBA2199 > JAGLQA01. The sequence goes on along the minus strand of JAGLQA010000791.1, from coordinate 4,472 downwards.
CAATAATGCCGCAGCCTACACCGCAGTAGGGACAAATAGTCGTGGATTCAATGCCCCACTTGGTTTTAAGGCTTTTTGCAAAAGCTTTGGAGGGTCCTAATAGGTCACCGAGGGGAGCCAGGAGAGCCCCTGCGGTTACACCTCCGCAGATTTTCATGAAATTTCTTCTTGTAAATCCCATACAACCTCCTACTTTATAATTTATTTTTTTTTATCATTACTGATCGTCCGTTTCGTCAAGGAAGGTGATTTGCACCTCCTGGAAAGGGGGCAGAAGCTTCACAAAACCCTTTTCATCAGCCAGAATATCTAAATATACGGATGCCGCATTTTCTCTCAGATAAATCGTTTCCGCTTCATCACCGGTTTTTTGTTCGTCGATGGTCTTAATATACCCTTTGCAGGTTTCACATGTATCGAGCCGTAATTCTTCCCGGAAGTTCCCGGTCAAGAATTTCAGCTTTTTGTGGTCACTATTTTTGCAGAAGGGACAGCAAAGCCGTTGAAATGGCCATTCAAGATCACATTTTTCACACCACAAATAGCGTTTCCCTTCTTCCTCTTTGCTGAACCTGGCAAACCCCGGGGCCTCACCGCAGATGGGGCAATAACCCTCCGGCCAATATTCAACAGGGACCGTTCCGGCAGTAAGGCCTGCCAGGAAACGGAAAAAGGGCTTCACCAGTTCCCGGCTGACCAGGATCAGGGTGGGTTCATCAAAAGGTGTCGGTTCGGACAAATCTCTCAATGCCGCTAAATCAAAGGAAAAAATAGACTCTATGATTCCTTTGAGAAAGGGGGCATCCGCCTGATTTTTGACCCATTCGAAAACCTCTTCAGAGCAGACATTGAAGTTCCGAAAAGCAGTTATAATTTCCCGGAAACTCGCGGTTAAATTTTTTAGAGAAAGCGAGATCGGCATAAAAGTGATTAATGGGGCCCCGCTCTCAAATTTGCTGCGAACGGTATCCTGCCCGGGAATAACTATCTTTTGTGATTTGCAGCGTTCTTTATACTTCTCCGTGATTTGCGAAAGGGCAATTTGAAAATCGATATAGGGATCACTAATCCCCTCCCGGCCGTACAGGACCGATAGCGCATCCTCGCTTCTAATTCTACTCATGATTTCATCCAACATTTCATAAAAAATCCATTAAATCTTTGTGAAAAAAGCTTTTAAAAATGAATATTAATCCAGATTTTATTTTTTGTCAATAGGAATTCGTTAATAAAATAATTTTATTTATGTGTAGATGTTGAATTTGTTTCCCCGTAAAAAACCGAAAATCGACATGTTATTTTCCCTGGCTCTTTCGACAGCCAGGGAGGTTGAGGCGGAACGGGATACAATGGTAGGACAACCGGCGTGAAAACACTTTTGTACTATCTCGCTGGAAATCCTGCCACTGAGCATAAAAAAATGGCAGGAAAAATCGATCTTTGCCAGCAGGGCTTTCCCGATTACCTTGTCCACGGCATTGTGCCGGCCGATATCTTCCGAGAAGAATTTGATCGATAGGCCATCGCTGAGGGCGGCGGAATGAACACCCCCGGTTTCCGCGAAAATGACCGATTTCCCGGAAAACTCCGCGAAAAAAGGGAGCAATTTCTCATGCCGCGGGATTAATTTCGACCCGAAGGGTTTTCTTGCCTGATCCGAAGGTGACCGGATATATCTGCCCCCGCTGGAGCCTAAGGACAAAATATCTTTAGGGTCTCTTTTCCGTTCAATAGTAACCTTGATCTTTTCTTTGCCGATGCGCAGACCTTTAACATGGTTCTCAGATGTAATGAAACCGGAAGAAAACAGAAAACCATAGGTAAATTCCTTTAATTCCAGCGGGGAGATAGAAAGCGAAATACGGGTCTCTCCATTCAAGACCATCTCAATATTTTTCTCCACAGCCACATAATCGTATTTTTCCTTCGTTTCTCCGGACTTAAATTCTTTTATTTTAATTTCTTTTTTCATTACCGATCCCTTATACCATTCCTTATAATCTTTTGTCAATGATTGAAAAATCCGGGTATTTATGTTATAAAAGTTTTTTCCTAAATTTTATATGGAGGTTAAGAAGTATGCCTGAGGATGATAAGATCATACGGCTGACAACGCTGAGCAGCGCGGCCGGTTGAGCCGCTAAAATGGGCCCTGAGGCCCTGGCGCAGGTGCTGCGTCCTTTACAAGAGATTTTTCAAAACACTAATTTGCCCGACTTGCTGGTAGGCCTGAACAGCGGTGACGATGCGGCTGTCTATAAAATTACCGAGGATACCGCTGTCATCCAGACCATCGACTTCTTTACCCCTATCGTAGACGATCCCTACCAGTTCGGCGCCATTGCCGCGGCCAACGCGATGAGCGATGTTTATGCCATGGGCGGGGAAGTCATTCTGGCCCTCAATGTGTGCGGCTTCCCGGCTAACTTACCACAGCAGATGATTTCCGAGATCCTGCGCGGCGGTGCCGAGAAGGTTGCCGAAGCGGGCGGCGCCCTGGCAGGCGGTCATACGATCATCGATAAAGAGCCGAAATACGGGCTTTCCGTACTCGGCCGGGTACACCCGTCGCAATTATTAAAAAAGTCCGGCGCCCGGGTAGGGGATATGCTGGTGTTGACCAAACCCCTGGGTGTGGGCGTTATTACCACCGCCCTTAAGAAAGAGGTGGCGGAAGCGGCTCACGTGAATCAGGCCGTTAAAAGCATGATGGCACTCAACAAAGATGCGTCCCGGATAATCCGCCGGGCGGGCGCTTCGGCCTGTACCGATATAACCGGCTTCTCCCTGCTGGGCCACGGTTATGAAATGGCGCAAAAAAGCAGTGTGCGCATCCGGTTATTTTTTAACCGGCTCCCCTTTATCGAAGGGACAATGGGTTATGCTGAGAAAAAATGCTTCCCCGGAGGGGCCTGTAACAACGAGCGGTATTATAAGAAACACGTGGATTTTGATCCCGGAATCCCGGGGGAGATGAAAATGGCCCTGTTTACCCCGGAAACCTCGGGTGGTCTCCTGGCAGCGGTCTCAAAAGAGAGCCTGGAATACCTGACCGATCAGTTTAAACGCAGGCGGCACCCCTTCCGGATAGTCGGCGAAGTGATAGAGGGCCAGGGAGTGGAAGTTGTCAAGTAAGCCCGGCGTAATCACCATGATCCGGGGATTATTCATACTCTAAGTGCAAGCCCACCCCCACCTCTTTTAATGGAACAACCCCGGAAAGGGCGATTTTTGCTGCCAGGTCCGTGCAGTGGCAGGCGTGCACTTCACCGGGTTTTAACTTTTTCATAAAATCCATCGTGCCCTGCAGTTGCCGCGGAGACGCATCGAGTAAATGAAATCCGCCGATAATATCCACGATCCGGTTTTCGCCGCAAACCTTTTGGGCCTGCTTAACAATATTGCAAATCCCCGCATGGGAACACCCGGTTATAATCACCAGTCCCCGGGGCGATTTGTAAGCCAGCGCCGAATCCTCCACTAAGTAATCATCTTGCTCAGAGCCATCTACAATTATTTTCCCCAGCGGTTCCTGAGATTCAAAATCATTTTCTCTCTCGATTTCGCCTAAATAAATTAGACGATCCGTCAACCGGTGCGGTTCACTGCTCAGCCTGAGATCAAAAAAATTCCCCAGCTTTTCTTTTGGAATCAATGACCCTATTTCCCGTAAATCTCTCATTCTCTTGGATTCGAAGGTGAGGGGGTGAGTGACTACCACCGGTTTTTTGAACGCAAATCCCTCGAAGGCAAAATCCGTATATTTTTTTATCAGGTAGTTCAATCCCCAGGTGTGGTCCAGGTGCCCATGGGACAAAACGATATAATCCACATCGAACAAAGGTATATTTACTAATTCGGCATTTTTGATAAATGCGTCGGAATAGCCGACATCGAAAAGAATCCGGGTATCTCCAACTTCGATAAAAAAGGATAATCCCGGCTCCCCGGTAAAATAGCGATCTATAAGCGTGTTATTATCTACCAGAACAGTTAGTTTCATTAGCACAGCCTCCTATCATTTTAGCAGCGGTACACTCATTTTATCATATTTCCCGGGGGCTATAAACAAATCCTTCCGTAATTATTCAGTTCTTGTAAAAAAATTGCTTCTGGCGTTTTTGGTTCAATCGCCCGTCCGTGAATTGACCTGCCGTGACTCATCTCTCTAAAATTTCAAACTCACTTCGCCAAATCCACCTACCTTGTTGATCTACGTGGATTTCAACTACGTTCAAACAGTGAAATTTTGCCCTTGAAAAAGGGCCGTTCGATTTGTCAGTCAGGTTCCCAATTCACTCTCTGAGGCGATTTTACTCAAAAAAGGCAAAGCACTTCCCAAAACTGAATAAACAAATCTTTCCCGGGCGGCCGTAAGGCGAACTTTCACGACCAGGTAAACTCTTTCATCGGTCACGGCAGTCAGGCAAATCTAAAAGAAAAGAAAGAAAAAATGGCTCCTCAAAAAAATT
>JAGLQA010000790.1 GCA_023137075.1 Candidatus Aminicenantota bacterium | reverse complement strand
AACGACTACCGTTAATGGTTTTCGTATATTCCCATGTTGGTTTTACCCACGGATTTTCTTGAGGAGCCGAAAAGGAGGCTGTGAAGTGAAATACGAAATCCTAGGCCGCACAAATGAGATAAGAAAACTCGGTGAAATCCTGGCTTCAAAAGAAGCTGAGTTTCTTGTTCTTTACGGACGACGCAGAGTCAGAAAAACCTACCTTGTCCGCCAATTTTTCAAAGCGCAATCCTGTATCTTTTTCGAAGTCACGAGAAAAAAAGAGGTACAGGTAAATAATTCACTTGCCCCACAACTCGGATGAGCCGGAAGCAAAAAGTTTTAAAAGTTAAGAAAATAATTTTGCTCTGTAAACGCCCTATATTAAAGTGTTTCCAGACTTGTGGAAAAATATTCTGCCGGGAAATGGCAGGATTTTACGACAAAGTAACTTTTTTTAGACCCAAACCGAAAGGATAAATAGCAAATTTTAAATCGGAAAATAAAAATTCGGAACGGTTATTCGGTTTCCGAAAGAATGTATTCTTTTCGTTTAAATATAATTGAGGCAGCGATAAGAGGGAATAGGGTCAGCAGCAGTAGAACCACGATGGACTCGGCCGTACCGGAAGGTTCTAACTTGAAAACCAGGAATTTGACGTTATCTGCCGTATAGGGAAGCAGGGATTTTATATAATGAATAAAGGTGAATTTCTGAGTCACACCGGGGAAATACTGCACCACATTCTCCCAACCGAAGATAAATAGCAAACCCAGAATCACGGATTTTTTAATCAGCGTGCCGAGAAGGGTGAAAAAAGCGGAATAAGCGATAAGGGCCAGGCCGCCCACCCCGACAAAAGTCAGGAATTGTTTCAGGTAGGACACCTCACCCAATTGGTCGATATTAATGACAAGAAAACAGAGCAGCAGGCCGGCGTTTATGATGATTGCAGATAGGACAATATAAGCAATATACTTGCCCACGATAATGGCCGGCTTGGGCACCGGGGAAGTGGTCAGATAAATGAGGGTCTTATTGTCGATCTCTTCATTTATCACTAAAGAACCGAATAAAAGAGCCAGGATAGGGACCAGCAGTTGAATATAGATAATCAACATGGCTTTGGAAAAGATTTCCGCTGCCGATATGCGGGCTGCGGGATTGGTCAATTCTATTATTTTGGCGATTAGCAGTACCAGAACCGGTAAAAAACTCAACAGGAAAAAGATTTTGGCCTTTTTCGATTTTATTCCCTGTTTGAAGAAGAAGTTGAAAATTTCTTTGGACGCAGCAAGTAAACCCATTTTTATCTCCCTATCAGGTAGTCGAATACCCCTTGCAGGTTATCGTCGGGCGAAAGGATCTCTTCTACCTCGATATTATGTTCAACGATTAACCGGTTCAGCAGGTCAAAGAAACGATCCCTGTTATCGGTGTTCAGGGTTACTTTACGATTGGCCTGGTCGAACCGGACATTCAGTATGAATTCTCTGTCGATTAACCTGGCCGCCAACTCCCGGAAATTTTTACATTTGACCGATATCATGTGGGGATGGGTATCGATCAAATCCCGGATGGAGTGAATATCCCCCTGGGCAAAGACCTTACCCTGGTGAATCAGGATGATGTCGTTGGTCATCGCTTCGATTTCAGGCAGGATGTGGGAGGCCACAATGACGGTTTTTCCCTCTTTTTCAAAATCTTTTATAATCTGGATTATATTGACTCTCCAGAGCGGGTCAATCCCGCGCAGCGGTTCATCCAACATCAGGATTTCCGGGTTATGAACAATGGCACCGGCAAATTTTATCCGCTGCCGCATTCCTAAGCTGTATTCCCGGATCAGTTTGTTTTTACTCTCCGATAAGCCCACCCGGTCGATGGCGGCTTCCGCTTTCTCCACGGCCTCTATTTTGTTAAAGCAGCGCAGTCTGGCAAAAAACACCACCTGTTCAAGGCCGGTATTATCCAGGTAAAAACTGTCATACTCCGGGCAGAAACCGATTTTTGCAAAAAGTTTATAATTTGAAAAAACCGGCTCCCCTAAGATCGTCACCCTGCCGATATT
>JAGLQA010000079.1 GCA_023137075.1 Candidatus Aminicenantota bacterium | reverse complement strand
GGACAAAAAAGCCTGGCCGGGGTAAAAGCCGCGGCATACCGATTGACCTGGAAAGAGACAGGCCAACCGGCTGTTTACTCTTTCTGCATGTGTCCGGGCGGCCAGGTGGTTCCGGCCGCGCCCTTCAGGGGGTTGAATATTGTGAACGGCAAAAGCGACTATTCCCGGAACCGGCCCCTTGCCAATTCGGGAATTGTGGCAGCCCTTGACCTCGAAAAAATGTTGGGAAAAAAGCCGGAACCGCTGCACGCCCTGGAGTGGCTGGAAAAGTTAGAGAGAAAATTCTTCGATTTTTCGAACTCCTATGCGGCCCCGGCTTGCCGGATCGAAGATTTCCTGGCCGGTAAGGTTTCCGCTTCGCTGCCGGCGTCTACTTATCCCCATGGCCTGGTTCCCGCGGATTTTAAATTTTTGTTTCCCGCGGACACAGCGGATTCTCTCTGCTGCGGCATAAAAAATTTCTGCAAAAAATTAAAGGGTTTTGAAAAAGGGATTCTGCTTGGTTTAGAGAGCAAGACGTCGTGCCCCATCCAGGCCCTGCGCGAAGGCGGCGGCAGGAGTCCGGCGGCGAGTAATCTTTATATTTGCGGCGAAGGCAGCGGTTGGTCCGGTGGGATTATTAGTTCGGCAGCCGACGGTATTCGCGCCGCACGTGCGATCATGAGAATGGAATAGCGCTGCTTTGGCTCGAGGCCACCGCCCCCGGCAAGATTTGGATATAGGTAAACTTTACTTTTCTTTAAAGGCCTCTTGTTTTCTGTTTAATATTTCAATCCTAAGCATTAGTATGAGCAATGTACCGGCACATAAAAAGGCCCTGATAGCATAAACCGATGCCAGCAATCCTTTACTTGAAATCAGCGAAATACAGGGGGCCAGCAATAATGCAATCCAAACCGAGAAAGCTTCGGTGTTTTTCTTTTGGTTTATCATCCGTTTTACTACCGGAAAATAAGATATCACCATAATGCTTTGAACTGAAAAATTTGTGATGATATGGTTGTTAGATACTGCCCAGAATACAATGATTGATGCAACAACGGCCAAACAACCCAAATCAAAAGTGTTAAATTGGGTGGTTTTGTCGCCCCATATCAGGATAGCTATGGAAACATTCACAACCAGGATCAGGTCGGTGAAATTTAAAATATTATCGCTTATGTTGTAATCGCCATCGGCAAAATAAGTAAACAGACTAATGCCTACCGCGAGTGAAAAGAACGTCCACATGGCCAGCGACGGACTGATTTTTTTATGATAAAGCAGGTAAATATAACGGGATAGAATAAAAATATTTATCCCGGATATGATAATGTTTATCATTAATTTCATAGACTAAGGTTTTTAAGGCTGATTTTGAACAGTTCCATAGGAAAATCGTTTTTTTTCATTAAGAGTAATATAGGGGAAAATACTCTAAGTGTCAAGAGTCCCGAGTCCCGAGTTCTCAACTATGTCTGAATTTACTATATATTTATAACTCTTTCCTATCAAATACGAATTAGTAAAAGGAACGGGTTAAAATTGTTTTTTGCAAAGATATACCAGGCAGCGGCAGACACAAAACCTTTAGTAGGATCAACCCATCTATAATTATCATCATTGTTAGTAATCGTATATGGAAGTGAAAGGTTCGCCATGCTGCTGCATGAAGCACCTTCTTCATATGTTATCTTAACAAACATTTTTTCCAATTGTTGAATATAGAAATCAGCCAATTCTTTGTTATTGCAATCATTATATGCGCAAGCCATATGGCCCGTCCCATCCATCCAAATATTGCTTATATCCGCCGGTCCATGATAGAACCCTGTAACGATTTCGCCATTAAATAAAGCATTCTCAATATTAATTACAACTGTTTTTTTATACCCATTAGCGGGATTTTCCGGGATATCAAGGAGCCGGCAATAGCCACCTCCAAATACAATTGCGCGCCATGTATACAAGTCCAATGGGTATCCGTGAGAAGTATTGGAGCCATTTAACTCTGAATCCAACCATATTTTTATTTTTTCGGCTATTTGCCGCGCCTCAGCATCTCCAGCTTCGCCACACAGTTTTAATGCCGCATAACAGTCGATATTGCCTTCATGATGGCCTGAGGATTCATGCAAATAGGCGTCTCCATATCTCCATCCATGCCGGATATAACCGCCATCACCGTTATCCGTATAAAAACCAGAAAACAAATCTCTAATAAGCTCTTTTAATTCTTGATACCTGCTGCTGCCATATACTCTATCATAATAGCTGCACGACAACAATAAAAATGCCATATCGCCAATCCATCGATCAGCAGTATCCCAGGCTCTTTCATATTTACCGTCAACATATCTTGCCTGCTGATAGAATCCCCGCGCTTCGCCACTATAAAAAAAGTTTTGTAATTTTATATCGGTATTGTTTTTTACGGTTGCATTCTTAAAAAAATCAAGGATAAGTTCTGCTCTTTCCTTTTCGTTTCTTAATATGAAACACATCGCTGCAATACTATTATTATACGTATTGAAATAAGCATCCTGATAATCCTGGGAACCTAACAGTTTGTATCTACCGCCATTGGCTGAAAGATCTTGATCGCACTTTAACCATTGAAGTACACTGGATTCATAATCATTGACGGTAACGGTTAAACTGGCAGTAACTTGCTTGTCACAATCACCGATTGCAGTTAGAGTATAAGTGGTGGTTGCCGTAGGACCTACCACTACAAAACCATTGGACGGCAGGTTTCCGACACCGTTATCAATCATGCAACTTTGTGCATCTTCAGTAACCCATGAAAGAATAGAATCCCTTCCCGTAAATATTATTTCCAGGGAAGCTGTGAAAGAAATTATCTCCGGTACCCTGGGCCGGCAACTAATATTGGCCCACAGCAAAACCAGGATCAATACCGGCAAGCCCCACGAAAAAATTAGCTTTTTCATTTGATCACCTCTTTTATTTAGGTGGTTGTATTATATGGAAATAAAGGAAGAAGTCAATGATATACCGACCTCATTTGAGAAAAGTCGGGGCGATGCAAATGTGTAAATTTGAGCAGGTCTTCAATTTCAGCATATTTTATCCATGTTGTTCCAAATTAAACCGATACCTGCGGCATAAAACATTTTTGCCCAAAATTAAAGGAAGGGGTTATGCTTGATGTTTTGCAGCCAGGAGAAAACAGGGGCGTTACCCGGTAACGCCCCTGCTTTTTTTTATCCGTCGGGCTTGATATTTACATCGATCAAGCTTCTCTTTCTTTGAATCTTAAAACTTACTTAAAAGGACAGGCTGGCCTCGTTGGAACAGGCCGAACCGTCGGTCTCACAGACCTGGTAGACAAAGGTCTGTCCCCTGATTTCGTTGTTTTTCCCAAGACGTTCGCTGTAGGTCCCGGTATTGGCAACCGTGTCGATTAACACCCCGTTGCGGTAGATGTTCACATTGGCGCCTATCGCACCGCTCCAGGTTAAATCCGCATAATAAACTCCCCTATCCTTGTGATAGCCTGCAGAGAGGGTGATTGCGGTGGCCGGGTTAATCGTAATGGTGATAGCGTCGCTGCCGGTCTTATCGCCGGAGTCCGTGGCTTCCGCCGTGATGGTGTGGATGCCCACACTCAGGCCGGAAGTGGTTACCAAAGCGCCGCTTCCGAATTGACCGTCGATGGAAGATGTCCACAGGATACTTGAAGAGATATCCCCATCTTCCGGATCATCGGCGGTGCCGGTAAAGGTAATGGAATCGCCTTCGATATAGGTGGATCCGTCGGCCGGTGCTGTAATGGTTACGGTGGGAGCTTCATTAACGGGCCCGGTGGGGATCCCGTCTATTGTGAGGGTCCAGCTATCTAAGGTACCTAAGTCGATACCGGCGTTGTCGGATACGAAGAGTGTCCAGGTGCCGGTGGCGGGTTCGTTCCTGAAATCGGATGGATAATAAGTCTGGTGGATATTGTCGGCTGAACCGCCTTCCCGGTTGTGCAGGATGGCTTCGGTCCCGGAAGGGGCGATGAGTTTAATAATCAG
>JAGLQA010000789.1 GCA_023137075.1 Candidatus Aminicenantota bacterium | reverse complement strand
CCCAGCAGGCCTTTGATCCCCGGTGAGATTTCCAGTGAAATATCACTGATCCCCAGGATGTTACCATACCACTTGGAAAGTTTTTCCGCTTTAACTACCGATTTCAATTTGTGCCTCCGATTTTCCGATTCGTTTAAATATAACAAAAAATGAAAGAATGATCAGGCCGACGATAATTAGCAGGCTTATCCAGCCGGGCACCGAGAAGGCAGGCCTGGTATTAAAAATATAAGCCCCCATTTGTTCGATATTACGTGGGAAGGAGAAGAGGTTGAAGTAGGTGTTTCTGAAAATTCCTTTTAAAATCTCGGAAATACCGTTGGAGAACGCAAACAATAGGAAGATGACAACCTTTACATACCGGCTGTTGGAACTTAAGGAGGAAATCATCAGTGTGATAGACGCAAAGAAGCTGGAAATCAAGATAGGGAGGATAATAATGGCAAAAAAGACACGTGGGGCGACTGAAATCTCCCCGGTAAAGAGAAATTTGAAGATCATTAGCAGGATTCCCGGTACCAGGGTAAAAAGCAGCAGGTAAAACATAATAATGGAAAATTTTCCTAAAACGTAATCCTTGCGCACTAAGGGCCTGGAGAAATAGAGAGGGAAGGAATTGAATTTCAAGTCCCCGGAAATCAATTCCGCGAAAACAAAAACAGAGAGCATTACTAACATGAAGTATGTAAAGCCATTAGTAAAAAAAGCGCAGAAGAACCGGGCGTCGGTTTTCAGCAGTTGGACGACTTCCGTCAGCATTTTCAGTTCCGGTTTGGTGGAAACGTATATGCCGATTAAAAAAATCAGGAAAGGAGAAATCGTGAAGGAAAAAAAGGCCTTGGCAAATTTTTTCTTAAATGCAGTCTTTATACCATTTAGAAAAATCGGCAGCCAAACAATACCGCCGCTTTTCAACTCGCCGTCCCAGGTGTGGTAACCTTTTTCTCTAATGCCCATTGTTCACTCCTACCGCGTTTACGAATGTATCTTCCAGGGTGGTTTTGCACTGTTCGAAATGGCGGATTTGCACGTTGTTTTTAAGGGCGACCTTAAACAGGTTTTGCGGGGATTCATCGGCCGGCAACCTTATCTTATATACGCCGCGATCCGTTATATCGACCTCGCATTTTATGGATTTTAACTGTTTTAAAAAGGCGGAGACATCTCCCTTCAGTTTAAGATCGAACCGGTTGAACTTATCTTCGCTTATACCTTCGATAGCCCGGTGAGCAGCTATTTTACCCCGGTTCATGATAATTACCTGTTTGCAGGTGTACTCGATATCCGGCAGCAGGTGGGAGCAGATGATGACATCCATGCTCTCTTTGCGGGATATATCTTTGATTAATTCCAGCATCTCTTTCCTGCCCCTGGGGTCCATGCCGGAAGTCGGCTCATCTAACAGCAGCAGCCTGGGATCGTGGACCAATGCCTGGGCCAATTTCAGCCGCTGTTTCATCCCGGCAGAATAGGTGTCCACTTTCCGGTAGCGAGATTCTTCCAGGCCCACGTAGTAGAGAACTTCGTGTGCTCTTTTCATGGCTTCCTGTTTCGGCATGCCGCTGAGTTCTCCTAAGTAGGCAGTCAGTGTAACCCCATCCATTCCCGGGATCAAGCATTCGTTTTCCGGCATATAGCCGATCTTTCTCCGCACTGCTTTCCTGGCGGAAGTTATATTTAATCCCAACACGCTGCCCGACCCGGAATTGGGAGTTAAGAAGCCGAGGAATATTTTTAAAAGGGTGGTTTTTCCTGCGCCGTTCGGCCCAAGCAGTCCATAGACCCCCTGCCCGATATCCAGGCTGATATCATCGATGGCTCTAAACTCACCGTAATTAAAAAAGACACTCTGTAATTTAATTATATTTTCCATAAGATATTGGATACGGAAATAATTTTATTTAGTTCCGAAAATTTGGGTCTATAAAATAATTTGTGGGTAAATGCGGTTCGCTTATTGGGGGCT
>JAGLQA010000788.1 GCA_023137075.1 Candidatus Aminicenantota bacterium | reverse complement strand
CAAATTCTTGCAGCTTTTTGTCTACTAAATAGTTGACCGCTCCTTCGGGATAGGTGCTGTCTTCCTTCCAGGTCCCGGCTGCTACACCGGTGAGAATCTCGATCCCCTGATCGATGGTTTCCACCGGGTAAATCCGAAATTTCCCCTTTCGGGCCGCTTCCACAACTTCATCGTTTAACATCAGGTCGGGTGCATTCTGATGGGGTATCATAACTCCCTGGGTACCGGTCAATCCTTTTACCCGGCAAACATCGAAAAAACCTTCTATCTTCCGGTTCACTCCGCCGATGGGTTGGATTTTTCCTTTCTGGTTGACCGAACCGGTAATGGCAATATCCTGGCGCAGGGGAAGTCCCGATAATGCGGACAACAGCGCGTAAACCTCGGTGGAAGAGGCAGAATCCCCATCCACACCGGAATAGGACTGCTCGAAACAAAGACTGGCGCTGATGGCCAGGGGCTTATCCTGGGCATACTTCTGGCGCAAATAACCGGAGAGGATCAACACGCCCTTGTTGTGCAGGGGGCCGCTCATCTGGGCCTCCCGTTCAATATTGATAATGCCGGAGTCGCCTAAAGCCACATTGGCCGTAATGCGCGAGGGCTTGCCAAAGGCATAATCGCCCATATCATAGATCGCCAGGCCATTCACCTGCCCAACCTCACTTCCGCTGGTATCGATCATGATGGAACCCTCTTCGATCATTTCCCGGATTTTTTCTTCTATCATGGCCGAACGTTCATCCTTTTCTTTGATGGCTTTCCGGATATATTTTGCCGTTATGGTTTTCTGCCTACTCTTGCGGGCCCAGTAATTTGCCTCCCGCAGAATATCGGCGACCTGGTTAAACTGGGTGGACAGTTTTTTCTGTTTTCCTGCCATGCGTACACCGTATTCGACTACAGCTGCCACACCGGTATCGTCCAGGGCCAACAACTCCTCGTCGGATACGACCCGCTTGATAAAATTGGCATAGTCCATGATGGTCTCTTTTTTCACGTCCATTACCGAGTCGAAATCGGCCCGCAGTTTGAAAATCTTCTTGAAGTCCGGGTCCTGGCTGTAGAGTAGTTGATAGAGATAGGGATCTCCGACAATGGCCACCTTGACATCGCATTCGATGGGCTGGGGTTTCATGGCAGAGATCGAAACCATATAAACAGGCGCGTAAATCTGGATCTCCACTTTCCTGTTTTTTAAGGCCCTTTTAAAGGCGGGCCAGACACCCGGTTCGGCCAACAGGTCAAAGGCTTCGACAATGAGGAATCCACCGTCAGCTTTAAGAAAGGAACCGGCTTTTATCTTGGTGAAATCGGTCCGGGCTCCCCCGGCCCGTTCGAGCGTTACCTCCACCGTACCAAAGAGGTTGGAATAGGAGGGAGAAGTTTCAAAAATCACCGGGGCTTGCTTTGCTTCGTGGTTGTCCACCAGGAGGTTCACGCGATATTCGAAATAATCATCTCCCGGTTCTACCGGTTTTCCCTTTTTCTCTTCCTTTTTTTCATCCCCCGGTTTCAGGAATTTGGACGGATTCTCCCGGACACTCTCTTTCATATCGTTAAAGTATTGATCCAATTGCTTGCATTTGTAGCGCGACTTGATCTCTTTGATTGGCTCCTCGATCAGCGGGTTCAGCATCTCCTGGTCCAGCTTCTTCAGTTCCTCCGCCGCCTTTTTGTCAAGGTCCCTGAGTTCTTTAAAAACATCTTCCAACCTGTTGGTCAGGTCCGCATGGGTTTTTTCCATCTTTGCGATATCTTTTTCGGAAAGTTTTTTTTCTTTTTCCAGTGTCCTGATCTTATTAAAATTGGCCGGTTTGCCGTCTATCAGAGGCATTACCGCGGGCCGGACAATTGAGCCCACCTGCATTTGAATGAGGGAAAAATTCTTTTTCGCCACTTCCTCTTCGAATTTTTTGATCAACTCTTTTTGTTTTTTGCCTATGGCTTCTATTCTTTCTTTTCGCCGATCTTCATAGGCATCGCTTTTAAAAACTTCGGGAATATTGGATATCAAGTACTCAAGGAAAGCCTCCATATCCTTTTTAAAGCGTCTACCCTGACCGGCTTTCAAACGGATCAGGATCGGCATATCCGGGTTATTGAAATTATTGACAAAGATTTTGTCATCCGGGATTCGTTTGTAACGGGCCGTTTTCTTAAGCAAAAACTTAACCGCGGTTTTTCTTCCGGTCCCGGGGTTACCGTTGACAAACAGGTTATACCCGCGGCTGTCTATATCCAATCCAAGGCGCAGCGCGTTAACGGCTCGCCTTTGCCCGATAATGTCCGGGCAGGTATCTAAATCATCGGTGGTTTTAATTCCCAGTATATTCGGGTCACATTGCCAGCGCAGTTTTTCTAACGGTACTTCTTCAAATTTTCTTGTCTTTTTCACCTTATTTCCTCGTTTCTATTTCTTATTCTTTTTTAATGTATTTATTGTATAGGTTATAAGGGAAAAAATCAAGCTGTTTTGTTAAATGGCTAAAAAGAAAGTATCTTCCAAAGAAAAAGGGGGCGGTGGCTAACAAATGTCAGAACCAGGATTTACAGGATTAAAGGATTAACAAGATGAATTCAAGATTACTAAGGGCTTAATCGCCCCCCTCGTTCCAGTTAATTTAAATAATAATTTTTTTTCGGGACAGGGGCTTGACTTCCCATTTTTGAAATGTTATGGTTTGGTTTAAAGAGTTAAATTTAGATTTGGATAAGATGCAAGGAAAAGAAAATGGCTTGTTTAACCTTTTGGCGATGTGGTATAGCAAGTCAATTGAAAAATGCTAAAATTATTAGGTTCGGAGTTGAATGGAGGTAGAAAATGTTAATAATAAATAAATATAAAGTGATACGAAGTGCTGTGGGAACTGTAAGATTCAAAATGATATTTGTTTTGATCTTATTCATTCTTTTCAATTATAATTTATATCCTGTTGACGATTTCGAAGTTATAATTAAAGAAATTGAGAAAGGGGAAGGTCTGATTATTAAAATTGATACAAAAATTAAC
>JAGLQA010000787.1 GCA_023137075.1 Candidatus Aminicenantota bacterium | reverse complement strand
AGACATCTCACAATTCGTTAAAAAAATTGCTGCTTTAAAAATTAAATTTAAAGATCTTCCCCAAACTTCTCCCGTTCATTCTATCAAAACAACTTTAGATTCATACTCGAAGAGCCTAATAATTTACGAGACATGGTTAGGTATCATAAATGACCCTAACAATCAGCTAACAAAAAGTGGTGAAAAAATGGGAGGAATTAAAAATTCTTTGTTTCAAGGTTATACGATTGCTTATACACTTGTGCAGCAAAACACGAGCAATTTGCTTTTTGCCATGACTTTTCAGAGGATTAAAAAAGATATCAAAGACTCCTTAGAAAACTTAAAGGTTATGTTTTCTACAGTTAAAGGAATCGATTGCAAAACAAAGAAAATTTATCAAAAGCTGGAAAAGGTCGATTGCAGGACGAAGCATATCGTATGGGAATTGAGGGAATTAAAAAAGATTCTAACGAATAGGAAAAATTTGGTGAGTTTTGCCATTTATCCTGATAGTAATAATGATAGCAATGAACAGTCCCCAATTTTAGGCTTAGGTTACCAGCGTTTTTATGAAGATTCAAACTTAGGGTGGGGAATGGAATTCAATTTAAAATCCGACCTACAATATCGTCACGGCCTGAGCGTCAATCTATCATATAAATTTTTTAGCACAAAAAAATGGAGTGTCTTATTCCTGGGTGGGGGCAATAGCCTTTTGTCTCCCGGTTCGGAAGGATACGAATGGGGTGTGCATGGTGGAGTACTCGCTTATCGTGAGTGGGGGAAATTGGGTGCCGGGTTAGGGATTAACTATTCAACATTATTCAAATTGGGCTTAAAGCTCTATTTCGGTTTTTAATCGTTTTATTCCCCAAAAAAAAATCGGTAAAAACCGAAAAAGATAATGAATTATTTACCTGTAACCATTATTTTCATTACATCCTGCCCTCATGCCCCCGCCGCGGGGTGCCGAGGAGGTAGCCGAGTGTGGCAGCGATAATGCCCCAGAGAATATAGCCTATCCCGGATTCGACCAGCCATTGGGGTTCGAGAGCATTTAACAGACCCCGGGATTCTAAGAAATAAAAGAGGATGGTGGCAAAAAAACCGGAAACCGATGAGACCAGTACCCCTTTTCCTTTTACCGACCGGATAAAAACAGCGGCTACCGGGAACGCCACAGTGGTTGTTAGAACACCGGAGGCCAGGTAAAATATGTCCCACAGGGAATCGATATTGATCGCAAAAAGATAGGCGGCAAAAACGGAGCCCAGGGTTACCAGCTTCGAATCCCTTTCCGGGTGCGGGCTTTTATGGACTTCCATAATATCGTAACCGAGACTCAACGCCATGACATTCACACAGGTGTCGATAGTAGACATGGCCGCGGCAACTAAGCCCACGGCCGCCAGCACGGAAAGCCAGACCGGCGCGTATGTGGAAATGAGGGCGCTGAAAATAGCATCCCCCTGGCTGCCGATCATTTCCGGATAGGAATCCCCTTGCATGGGAAAAATAGAAAGCGACGCAAGGCCGATGAACAGGGGAAAAACACCGACAAAAAGAAACCCGTTTATCCCGGCTATGAGCACGCCTCGCTTTGCCGCTTTCTCGTCCGCCGCCGCCTGTACCCGCAGCCAGAGATCGGTTTCAAAGATCCAGGCCGGTAAATAGGCAATCAAGGTAAGAATAATAATGGTCAGCCCGGGAGAGGTAAAATTCAGCCAGCTTTTCCCGGTTTTAGCAGCGGTAACGGACAGGTCGGGAAAGCTGATCCCCTGGCTGGCTAACCCTTTCCCTGCCAGGTAGACCATTGCCAGGACATATAGAACGACAATGGTATATTGCAATTTATCGGTGAGAACAACGGCCCGGAACCCGCCTAAGGTGGTATAAATGGCGACCACGACACAAATGATCAATATCACCCATTTAATAGGAATCGCCAATCCCGGGGAGAGCAGGGTCGCAGCCACGTATATTTCAGCCCCGCCCCACACTAAAAATACAAAGGCCAGGGCAATGGCTGCCATCCGCTTTGCCCCTTTTCCGAATCGCTGCTCGACCATCTCCGGTTGGCTGAAGGCCGGGAGCTTACGGTATTTTCTCGACAGTATATAAATACCGGTGAGCGCGATTAGCCAGGGAATGGTCACCAGCCAGAGTCCACCCAACCCGTACCAGTAAAACAATTGCAC
>JAGLQA010000786.1 GCA_023137075.1 Candidatus Aminicenantota bacterium | reverse complement strand
TCCACAAATTCGGGAAAACAACCGGCCTTCGGCTGAACCACCGGTACACCGGCTGCCAATGCTTCCACTTGATAGGCGCCAAAGGCTTCACCGCCGGGAACGGGTACGGATAGAAGGGTAAGCGTTTTGAGAAATTTAACCCGGTTTTCCCGGTTAAAGTATTTGAATATTTTGACATCCCTGCCGTAACCGGATAAATTTATCTTTTTCATCAATTCGTTGACAAAAGGTTTGTCCTCGGCGGTATACCCCCCGGTAATATGCAATTTCACATCCTTAAACCGGCTCTCCTTTTTCACATTTATAAAGGCGTCGGCCAGAATTCCCAGGCCGAAATATTCCGACATGCGGCATAAGTACCCGATTACCGGCGGTTCAAATGGGAGTGGAGATGTTTCGTATCCGTCTAAATTGATTCCACCGTAAATCACCTTTATTTTATGGGAAGGTATGCCCAACTGCTGCTGAGATTTTTCGGAGTAATACCGGCTGGCTGTCACAAAAAGGTCAACATCCACTGCTTTTTCGGCCATGAGCTGCCAGACCTTTTCCCGGTAACCTTCCTCCATCAGGTCGATCCATTCGTTCTCATCCTGGAGGGAACAGATAACCCCTGCTCCTAAATCCCTCTTAAGGCGATGGGCCAGACCAAGCAAAAGAGCATTGGAGAGATGGACCACATCCGGCTTGATCTCGTGAAGGTAATTAACCAGGTGGTCCAATTCCGACGCCTGATGCCCCTTTTCACCCAGCAGCATCGAGATGGTCATCTCTTCCAGGCCGGTGGCCTTTACAGAACCGGATTTTTTGGCGGCAAATTGCAGCAGCGCGGGAGAATCGAAAAGCCGCTCCAACCACACCGGCGCATGCCGGTAAAAGGGTATTTTCTCCTTCAAATACACATTGATGGCGCCAAAAAAAACCGGCGTGTCGGCAACGCCTCCGTTATCGTCTATATCGGTGGGCAGGTACATGGGTACCTTAATCACATCATGCCCGAGTTCATCGAGGGATTTGATTAAATCGCTGTCGCGAAAACAGTTTTGACAATAAAAGGTCCCGCCGCTTCCGGGTGTCACATATGCAATTTTCATAAGCTTTCTCCAAAGGCGTAAACACGCCCGTCTTCGCTGCCGATTACAATCCAGCCGCCGGCAACCGCCGGGCACCCGGTAATAGCCGCTCCGATTTCATAGGACCAGGTTTCCTGCCCATTTTCCAGGTCAACCAGGTAAAGCCTGCCGTCGGTGGAACCACTAACCACCCTATTACCGGCGATTACCGGGGAGCTGTCTACCTCATCACGAGTTCTGAAAACCCAGGCTTGCTTTCCTGTTGCCCGGTTCACACAGTGTAAATAGCCGTCGCGCGAGCCGATGACCACGTGTTCTTTCCCGACCGCGGGAGAAGAAAAGAAGGAATCGGCATGTTCCGCATCCGAATACTCCCAGGCTATTTTTCTGTTTTTCATATCGATACAGACCAGTTTATTGCCGTAATGGCCTAAGTAAGCCCTCTCCCCGGCAAGCGCGGCGGAACCGGGAATATAAGAGCCTACCCCTACTTCGCCCAGCTTTTTTCCGTCCACTACATTGGCGATATGCAGCTTCTCGTCACAACCGCCGAAAACAATTAGAGTTCCGTCCGTGGCCGGAGCACCGTTAATATAATGATCGATTTCATAGGTCCAGTTCAGTTTGCCCGATGCCCCTTCGAAACAATACATCCTGTTGTCATGGCTGCCGACGAAGACCAACAGCTCTTGACTGCCCGGCACTCTTACCCAATTGGCCGAACCATAGATCGAACCTTCCGTCTTATACTTCCATAGAACCGCGCCGGTGTCTGCATTAAGAGAAAAGAATTCCCCACTCAAGGAACCGATATAGATGGAGCCGGCGACCAATAAGGGCGACGCTTCGATATCGTCCCCGGCATCAAACTCCCAGATTTTTTTTCCATCTTTTAAATGAAGGGCATATACCTTTCCGTCGGTAGAACCTATAAAAACCCGTCCGGAACCAATCACAGGCGAGGAGAGAATTTCACCCCCGGTTTTAAAGGTCCAGCGTAACGAAAGCTTATCCGGAACTTTGTCTCCGGTTGTACCTGTCAACGCCGTGTCACCCCTGAAGATGGGCCAGTGCGCGGCCTCGATATTGTCTTGTTTCTTATCCGGCTCTTTTTTACCGGGACAGGCGAACCAGAAAACCGTCATTATCAATATTACTATTATTAATTTATGTTTGCTCATGTTTTATCTTCTCTTGCCTCCGGCGGCCCTGCCGGGGGCCGAACTTTTGAAAAAGTTTGATCAAAACTTTTGTCTATTTTATCGCGCCACGAGAGCGCGCCGGTGGGGCAGGCTGCGACGCATTCCCCGGCCGTTTTTTCCAGGGCCCGGCTGAGCGGTTCGTTAAAGGGACTTTCGACCCGGGCAGCGAAACCGCGATTGACAAAGGTCAAACCGAGTTTTTCAGCGGCCCTTTTGGTAATTTGCACGCACAAGCCGCACTTGATGCACTTGCCGGGTTCATATACCACCCGGTCGTGCCGGACGATTCGTTGGAATTTTTGCCTGTCTCCCGGTTTGAAACGCCCCTGGTTTGCCCGGTATTCTTCCGAGTAACGCCGCAATTTGCAGGAGCCGGGTTTGCGGCAGTCGCAGTGAAGACAGCGGCCCGATTCCTTGACTGCTTCCGAATCGGTATAACCGGTTAAAAAGCCGCCTCCAGGCACGATTCGCCGGTATGTCCCGGCTTCTTTGAGGAATTCTTCCACTTCGCCGCCGCTGATTTTCCCCATCCTGAAATCGAAGCGCCGCGGCGGGATACGGATACCATCCGGCTCAGTTGGCGTGAAGGGCGCAGCCGACAGGTAGGACGAAACCGAATAAGCTATCCCTTTGCCATGGGCAGCGGCACGAACGGCCATCCGGCTTTCCGCCACCGCGCTGCCCCCGGCAAACACGCCGGGCGTAGAGGTAACGAAGGTCTGCCTATCTATAACAATACCGCGGCCCGACAATTCAATGCCGGAATTTTCAAACAGCCCCGGTTCTATTTTACCGGAAGCGAGAACGACTGCGTCATGATTCTCTTTTAATTCAGCCAATTGAATGTCCTGCCCAAGGGACCGGCCTTGAAGGAATTTTGCTCCTAAGGCGGAGATCCGTTCGATTTCCGCATCTAATACCGCTTCGGGCAATTTTTCTCTCGATACTCCATAACGCAGCATCCCGCCCGGCTGCGGGTTCCGGTCATAAATAAAACACTCGTGTCCCTCCAGCAGCAGGTAATAGGCGGCAGATAGACCGGTGGGGCCGGCTCCAACGATCGCGATCGTCTTGCCGGTTTTTTTCTTCATTTCGGGACGATAAGGTGAAGCCAACGCCAGGTCGGTATCGGCGGCGAAGCGTTTTAAGTAACAGATGGCAACCGGGTCATCGGCATATTTGCGACGGCATACTTTTTCGCAGGGAGCCGGGCAGATGCGTCCCAAAACAGCAGGCAGGGCAATATCCCGCTTGATCGTTTTGACGGCTTCGGCAAATCGTTTATCCTTTATTTGCCGGATCATCAGCGGGATATTCATGTTAGCCGGGCAGGCTCTCCGGCAGGGGGCCTCGCAATCGCCCACATGCTCGCTCAACAAAAATTCGATGGCGTCTTTGCGCGCCTCCCGCACCTTTTCGTTGTCCGTTTCTATCTTCATACCCGGATAAACGGGCATCGAACAGGAAGGAACCATCCGGCCGGAATCGATGTCATGAACCACACATACCATACACGAGGTGAATGGGTCACAGCCCTTCAAAAAACAGAGGGTGGGGATATCGATACCCAGCTTCTTTGCCGCGTCTAAAATCGTGCTGCCCGCAGCCACGGTTACATCCCGGTCATTTATTTTTAGGTTAATCGAACTCATGATACTGTCACCGCTTCGGTAGGGCACACACTCTGGCAGGTGCCGCATTTGATGCATTTATCCTGCAGGATTTCGTGTTTTTGATAGGGTGTGATGGGGATCGCCTTTGCCGGGCATCTCTGGGCACAGATGGTGCAGCCGATACAACTATCGTTAATCGAATAGGTGATAAGCGCCCGGCAGCGTTTGGCCGGACAGATTCCCCGCAGATGCGCCTCGTATTCTTCCTTGTAATACCTGAGCGTGGTCAACACGGGATTCGGGGCGGTTTTCCCCAATCCGCACAGGCTGCCCCGCCTGGTTTTCTCGGCAATCTCTCCCAGGTTCGTCAGGTCTTCGCTGCTCCCCTTACCGGCACACAGTTTCTCTAAAATATCGAGCATCAGCCGGGTTCCGATGCGGCAAAAGGTGCACTTGCCGCAGGATTGACTGCAAGTAAAGGTTAGAAAATAGCGGGCAATATCCACCATGCAGTCCCTATCATCCATGACCAGCAAACCACCGGAACCCATCATGGCGCCGACCTTTGTAAGATCTTCGTAATCGACCCGGGTATCCGCTAATTCGGCAGGCAGGCAGCCGCCGGAGGGCCCGCCAACTTGCACCGCCTTAAAAGTCCTGCCCCCCTCGATACCGCCGCCGATCTGTTCGACAATTTCCCGGATCGTGATACCCATGGGCACTTCGATGAGACCGCCGCGGACAATTTTTCCCGCCAGGGAGAAAACTTTCGTGCCCTTGCTCTGATCGGTGCCCATTTTCGCGAACTCCTCCGGACCATTGCGAAGGATCCAGGGTATAGTAGCCAGGGTTTCACAATTGTTCACCAATGTGGGCCGGTCCCACAATCCTTTTTGTGCCGGGTAG
>JAGLQA010000785.1 GCA_023137075.1 Candidatus Aminicenantota bacterium | reverse complement strand
GGAAAAGCTTCTGGCAAATTGGCAGGCCCTCAGACCGGAGCTGCAGGGGATATTTTTAACGATTGCCGATCGCACCATCAACCACCTCAGAAAATAGGCAGGTTTAAAGAGGGACCGGTGCGTGCAAAGGTGCAAATTTAGTCCATTGCCGTTTAATGTTTGATCAAGGCTTAACAAAAGCGATAAATTTTGGTATAATAGAAAATAAATAATGTGAACTAAAGGAATATTGATAATTCTTTTCATTTCTAATCTCATTTCAATATTTCACATATATTATAGTAACAACGTTGGTTAAAAGTTCTTTTTCACAGCAGCCGGCAAAATTACAATATATTAGTTGAAAAAAATGAGCGAAAAAATGGTACAAATTAAAGATTATAACCTGGCATTGGGAGTGATTAACAATATCCTGATCATTGACCGGAACGATATGATTCGCTTCTGCGGTGACGAGATTAAAAAAGATCTCTTCAGAGAAGAACCGAATCTTGAAAAAACCGTAATCGAAAATTTTAAAGATCGGACCGAACAATCTCTTTTAATAGAAAAAATTAAAAATGTCAGGGAAAACCAGAATACCTTCATCATCGAGTTCAAACGATTGGGCAAAAACATCTTCCTCTTCCCCGGCAATTACAAAAGGAGCGAAATCATTATTCTCTCTACCCGGAGCCAGATGCTGCAGGCCAACCAGATCGCCCAGGAACTCCGGGAGCGCGTAAAAGAGCTAAAGTGCCTTTACAATATCAGTAACGATCTCGAATCTGTCAGTACCCTGGAAGAAGCATTCAAAAAAGCAGCCGTTCATCTTTCCGAATCATTCCAGTACCCGGAATCGACCTATGCGGTTATTGAAGTGAACGGTGCGGTTTACGGAAGCTCAAAATCCCTGAAAAAGCAAACCCGCAATATTTTAGGCAACCGCATCATCGTTAACGGGAAACAAAAAGGGAAAATCCAGGTCTTCTACACCGAGATGGCAGACTTCTTAGAAGAAGAAAAGAATTTGTTACGGGAAATCGCCGCCTTGATTTCCGTGGCCATAGAGAAACAGGAGGCCAAAAAGGATATTGAAAAGCAGAAAAAAATCCTGGAACGCAAGAATAAGAAACTGTTAGAACTAACCGAAGAATGCGGTGAAAGCCGAAAAAAATTGGAAACCCTCTTTAATGCCATCACGGATAAAATCGTTGTCATTGACCGGGACTTCAGTATCGAGATGTCCAACAAAAAAGAGATCGGCGATTCGGGGAAATGTTATAAAAAAGTATTCAAGTCCGACAGCTCTTGTGAAAATTGCCCGGCTATTGCCGCATTTGCTAAAGGAAAAACCACGTCGATTGAGAAAGAAAGTGCAAACCACCATTATAAACTCCAGGCTTACCCCATTTTTAATAACAACGGCGAAGTAGACCGGGTCCTGGAACTCTGCCGGGATATCACGGAAGAGAAACAGATCAAATCCCAACTGCTCCAGTCTTACAAGTTGGTTTCCTTAGGCAAACTGGTTGCCGGGGTCGCTCATGAGATCAACAACCCCAACACCTTTATCCGGGGAAATATCAAGATCATCGATGAGGCCTTTGTAGATATCCTGCCTATATTGGATCGATTCTACGAAGAAAACCCGGAACTGAAAATCGCCCGGCTTAACTATTCTATTTTTAAAGAGAATATCTCCTTATTGGTGGAGGATATGGTCGAAGGTACCAACCGGATTAAAAAGATCGTAGATGGGCTGAAAAATTTTGCTAAAAAAGATGAAGGATTGCTTACCGATGACGTAGAGATTAACAACCTGATCCGGAATAACCTGCGAATAACGGAAAAGGAAATCAGGAAACATGCGAAGTATCGCTTAAATCTTGCCCCCCACGTCCCGGCCTTCAAGGGCAACTCCCAGAAGATGGAACAGGTTATGATGAACCTGTTGATTAATTCCTCACAGGCCATTGAAGATGAAAACGGCGAAATATTTATCGAGACGGAGTACAACGAGAAAGCCGGGGAAGTGATTGTCAAGGTAGGTGATAACGGCAAGGGCATGGATGAAAAGACAAAGAAGAATATCTTCGACCCTTTTTTCACCACCAAGCGGGATAGAGGCGGTACCGGTTTAGGACTTTCCATTACTTACGGCATCATAAAAGAACATCAAGGAAAAATAGATGTGGATACCAGCCCCGGGGTCGGCACCACCTTTACCATCCGTATTCCCACTGCTCCACCGGCCCGGCAATAGATAGATAGAAATGAGAACATAAAAAAAGGTAGGAAAATGATCAGAATAATCCTAATAGACGATGACCGAGCGATTCTCAATTTTATGCGAATTTTTCTGCTGCAAGCAGGTAAGTTTGAGGTGAAAACCTTGCAGGACAGCACGAAAGCCTATGAAATATTAAACAGCGAAGAGTTCGATATCCTGTTGTTAGATATGGATATGCCGAATGTGACGGGCCTGGATATCTTAAAGTACATCAAAAAGAATAATATCAACATTATGACCATCGTGCTCACGGGTGTCGAAGACATCGACCTGGCCATTAATGCTATGAAATGCGGCACCTCGGATTATATGCTGAAGCCCATCCATGAAGAGAAACTTATGACCGCTTTGGATGCGGCCAGCCATAAGCTGGAATTGATGAAAGTGGAAGGCGAAGCGGAAGAATCCCTGTCCTTTGACAGTTTAAAACACAAAGAAGCCTTCGAGGGCATCGTCACCCAGGATGAGAAGATGCTGCGGATTTTTCGCTTCGTCGAAAAATTTGCAATAACCGATAACAGCGTCCTGATCTGGGGCGAAAGCGGCACCGGTAAGGAACTAATCGCCAAAGCTATTCACCGGATCAGTGAGCGCGGGGATAAAAAATTTGTCGCCGTTAATGCCGGGGCCTTTGCCAACGAATTGTTTGCGTCGGAATTTTTCGGCCATACCAAAGGTTCCTTTACCGGGGCCATCACGGACAAGAAAGGTTTCATCGAGGAAGCCAACGGCGGCACCCTATTTTTAGACGAAATCGGTGAACTCTCGCTCCCCATCCAGGTCAAACTGCTGCGTGTTTTACAGGAAGAAGAATTTTACCGCCTCGGGTCCACCAAAAACATCAAGGCGGATGTGCGTATCATTGCAGCCACCAATAAGGACCTTTTCGAGGAGATAAAAAAAGGGAACTTCCGCAAAGACCTCTTCTTTCGCCTCAACATAAACTCCATTAAACTGCCCCCCCTGAAAGAGAGGAGCGGAGATATTCAGCTTCTGGCCTATTATTTCCTGGAAAAATTTAAGAAGAAAAATAAAAAAAACACCGAAAAAATCGCGCCCACAGTCATCAATTTGCTAAAAAGTTACAGTTACCCCGGCAATGTCAGGGAACTCATGAACATCATCAACAGTGCCATTATCGTGGAATCAGGCTGCGAATTACGCAAAAAATCCCTGCCCCACTACTTTCTGGAAAAAACCCACATATCCGGAGAAACCATTAACGGTATGGTGCCCCGGAATCTCCAGGAGGTCGAAAGGGAGCATATTCGAAAAGTACTGGAATATACCCGGAATAATAAGACCAATGCGGCAAAAATTTTAGGCATATCCCGGGTAAACTTAATCGCCAAAATAAAAAAATACGTCTTAGAATAGCCGCTTCGCGCCATCTCGACGGTCTCTCCCCATAGGGCAATTATAATTAAGCATACCGCCTGTTCTATTTATCTTTTTTAGACGCTTTGGGTTTTTCCTTTTTTTCTACTTTTGCCGGTTTTTTGACTTTATCTTTTTTCGCAGACCTGAAAAAATCACCGAAGTCGAAATCAATATCTAAGTTTTTTAAGGCTTCCAAACCTGTTAAGTCCACTTCCAGACCCTCTAAGGCCTGCAATCCTTCCAGGTTAATCTCAAAGTTTTTTAGGGTCTTCAAGCCTTCGAGACCTTTTAGCGCCTGCAGTCCCTCTAATTTCACGTCCAGGTCCTTCAAGGCTTCCAATCCTTTTAAACTTTCTAATGCATTTAAACCTTCCAATGAAATATCGAGATTTTCTAAGGTCTTCAGGCTTTCTAAAACCTTTAAACAATCCCATTCGACCTTTTCACTCTTTTTTTCTTTTTTTACCGGTTCCGATTTTTGATCGGAATTTACAGATAGGGTACAAAAAATGATCATTAATACGATGACTATGATTTTAACTAACTTCATATTTGCCTCCTGTAATAAGTCCCATATGTATAAGACGACACTTGCACGAAAAAGGTTGCCATTCGATCGATTTTTTTTGTTTTTTTATGGCTTGACACACTCCACATAAAGAGACGGTTCTAACGGATAATCTCCGTTAATCGATTTGTCAAAGTTATAGCGCTGCCAGTTTTCGATCGCCGATCCCTTATGATCTTTTATTGAAAAATGATCAAAGCCCCGGCTCTCTAAGAGAAGCCTCAAGGATACCCGGTCGTACATCCACTTATTGGCTTCCCGGGTTTTTCGCGGATCTTTTTGATAGAGGAACAGCTTGACTGCCCGCCATAACGAATAAACTGTTTGCCGGGGGGGGCTTGAAAACAACTTCTTCAAAAGTCCCTGCTTCACGGGTGTCGCGCCTGCCGGTGTTTCTTCACCGGTGGAACCTGGGAGAAATTGGTCAAACACATCTCCGCTGGTTCGCTTAACTTGCTGCGCATCAAAATCCCCTTTCTTCAGGGCCGACAACATTTCCCCCCCGCTTTTATCCCGGATCATTTGATCGATCAGGTCCAATACCGCCCAGCGGTGCTTTTGGATATTCTTTTCGGTAGGATTGGAGAGACAGTCCTCTAAACATTTTAAATATTCCCGGCAATTCCTCTCTAAGTCCGGCACCACCACCCGGCAAATGCAGCCCGGTTTTAATACCCGGAACAATTCCGAAGCGAAAAACCGGCCCTCCTCCGGTGTCAGGTGTTCCAGCACGTGATTGGTGTAAACGGCGTCAAAAGTCGAATCGGGATAAGGGAGCGGTCGCCTGATATCGCAACTCAATACATATTCCGTCGAGGGAAAAGGAAGTACGGAGAATTTGATGTTTGTCCACTCGTTCCGGTACAACAGTTTGTTCTGGCTCTCATAGGCAGTGCCGGTGCGCCAGACATGCAGATAAATTTTACCTTCCGGTGTCTTTCTTAGCTTCATTTAAACTCCTGTTTTTTTTACAATATTGATAAAATCTCCGGCAAAATTAAGGGACCGCTTGAACTGGCGAATCTTAGCCGCCTCTTCCTGTTTAAGCTTAGGGCCGGGTTCGAGATGGGCCCAATCCGATTGGATCGTTTCTGCCAGGTTTTTCACATCCTTCGGGTTAAAAAAAACGGTATCCGGCGGATTTTGTTCCCGGTGAACCGGGATATCGGAAAGATAGATTCGCTTTCCCAATGCCTGAGCGTCCTCCACAATGGAACTCCATCCTTCGAATAGAGAGGGTTGGACGACAGCCGCCGCTTCTCGCATCAATTGGATCTGTCTAAAACGGGGCAGCAGTCCCGGGATAAATATATGCCGGTTGAGTTTATGCCGGGAAAGCCACTCTCGCAATTCTCTGAAATAACCGGGATGACGATAGTCATGCGTATACCCGGTACATACGAGCGCGATATCCGGGCATCCCGTATCTCTTAGTTCTCGTACCGCTTCAAACAACACCCGGTGGTTCTTATGGCGCCAGAATTGACTGGGGAATATGAGATATTTAGAGGGAAGATTGAATTGTTTCGTTATTTCTGCGGGAGTATTGCCGTACCATCCCGGGAAAGGAAAAGAGACAAAAGGTAAAATGCTCACCCTGGCGGGGTCGGTGGGAAAAAAAATCATTAAATCCCTGTAAGCATCCCGGCTGCTGACCACTATGTGATCCGATCCGGAAATACGCTGTTGAAAAACGCGGTCCCGCTCATCAAGTTCCCCGGCCGAAAAAAAATCGGGCAGCCTTTTGTGCTGGAAATCGGGAATCCAACCGATGCGTGGTATGGGAAAAGAGTGCCTGACAGCAAAATTGGCTGGAAAAATCACCGATATGTTCCGTCTTACGACTAATTTTTCCAGGCTTACGGGCCATATCAATTTGCCCATGCTGAGAATGGCCGATAGTGCCTTTTTCCAGGAGGGAGTATCCCTTCTAAAGGCATAGTAATGAACGGCCGGAAACGGTTCCCCCGATTCTTTATAATATTCCCCCCTGCCCTTAACGCCCGATAAAAGATAAAAAGAGGGCCTCTCTTTATCCGGCAGCAAGGACAGCGCGCCCATTAGGTTGCGGATGTAGATAACACCGGCTATCCATCTTTGTCCACCGGGGGTCATTAACGCAATATTAATAGTCATTTATATATCCCACTTTATATTTCAACTACCGGGATGAATTTCATCCTTGATATATCGAAGCAGGCTTTTTATATTGAGCAGGCTTAATAATTGTTCGATATCATCACCGGAGAAGAGTTTGAACATATATAAAGAAGTGTAGTGACCGAAAAAAAATAAAATAGGAAAAAGGAAGATCCACAAGGGAAGGTTAAGCTTGAACCCGGAATGGTAAATGAATAACCAGGTCGCGAAACTAAGGATGCCGTGAACAATATATTTGTAATTTTCCCTCAAGGTATTGATGCCGCATTTTTTAAAGGATTTATAGTAATAGAGAATACTCAGGAATATAGTACTTAGCAGCAGGCTGATACTTAAGCCCAAAGCGCCTGAGTTTAAGAAAGCGGGTGACATGAAAAATACCGATAATACCAGGAACAAAACCAGTCGTAAAACGTTCAGGAAGGCCGCTAATTTATATTCGCCGAGACCCAAAATGATGTCGCCGTAGGGTTTTAGCCAGGATTGAAAAAAGGCCGCCCCCACCAGTATGACTAAAAAATCTTTGGCTGCTGTGTATTTATCACCCAATAAAACTCGAATGATTATTTCTGCGTAAAGCGAAAGAAAAATCAGCACCGGGATCAAATGAATGAATATAAAACGCTCATACTTATAAACGGTTGTCCGGATCTGTTTGAAATTGTTCCGGGAAACCGCTTCGGAAAACAGGGGGAAAAATATACTCCCGGCCGATCCGGAAAGCAGTAAAATCACGGAGATTATTCCGTAATTGGCCGAGTAAACGCCCACCTCTTTAGACGAGGTAAAGAATTGCAGCAGCACTTTACCGATGTTGACAACCTGGTTGTCGATAAATACAACCACAAACAGGGGAGCTGAAATAGTGAAGTACTTTTTGGCCAGGATTTTATCCCATCGCCCCTTCGGATAGCCCTTGAAAAAATACCAGGCCACCGGTGCGATCAAGAGTACGGCAGCGACCCTGGTGGAAGCCAGGGTTATGGCCTTATAGCCAAGCAGGGCTGCGCTAAAACGCAGAGCATTTAAAATAACGGTTTTGATTAACTGGGTTATATTATATTTTGCCTGTTCATTTTTTGCAGCAAAGGTCATTAGCGGAATATTTACCGGTTGGGAAATCAACAAATGCAGGAAAAATATATAGATCACAATCTCGTGGGCGCCGGTTTCGAAGGAAATGCCCAGCAGGTTTTTTTGGACGATTATCAGGACCGCAATGAAACCGGCGGCAAAACCGACCATTAGTACCTGCAGCCTGGAAAATGTGCCGATACAATTGCCCAGGTCCTTGCCTTCCGATACTAACTTCAAGTGGGACAAACCGAAAAAGCCCAGAAAAAAACCGAACACATCGACGTAAGCGATGCCGAAGGACAGGGTGCCGAATACGGCCGGACCGACGACGCGGGCAATAACAATGGCCGTGATTGATGTAATGGCTCGAATGATGAAGTCGGAACCGAATCGCAAAGCAAATTTTTGTATCAGCATTTCTTGTTACAATAACCCAAAAGCGATTTATCGCGGAAGTAATTTGTTATTTTTTCCGGGAATAATCGGTCTTGAGAGTAATCCTTTTTGTTTCTCCTTTTCTCACCCAGTTTTCCTGGTAAATGGAACCATCTTCTTTCACGGTATAGTCGATGCCGGAGCTTCCCTCATCGTTTTTTACTTCAAAACGAATGGTCTGCGCGGATAACCAGTACCCGGTCATGACAATAGGGTCATCGACATTGAAAAAATCGTAGGATACATACCTTTTTTTAGAAAGATCGAATTTGATCATGGCAATGGCTGCCCAATATTCTCTTTCCGGGTGCCGGCCCACGAAATCACACAACACCCAGTTCTTCCCCAGCACCCAACGATATTCGAGGTCACCGGGAACTTTTAAACCGGTATCCGGGTATAATGACAGTGTTTCCCACTTCCCGATAAAAGGTTTGAATTTCTTCATCGCCCCGGACGTTGTCTCGCCCTTAGCGAACAAACCGAAAAAGAGAAACATAAATAAAATAATAATCGATAATTTCCTCATTAAATACCTCCTTAAAAAGGTTCCCGCCGGTTAATTTAAAAGTGTTTAAGGATCGGCAGCATCTTTTTCATCCCGCAATTATAGCATATATGAGAATAAATAAAAAAACGGTGGCGCCTCGATCAGCGATTAATTTTAGCCACGGATTCATACGGAAAACAATACAGCTTAAAACTAGAATTGCTGCGTTGCATTTTTTTTAGAATCGTGTATAATCTGTTTTGAATTATTTACCACTGCATGAATGTTTTCGATTGTTATAGAGGATTTTTTCTCGATGCCCGAATATAAAGTAAGAATTTTAAAACGGATTTTTTTCTCAGAGGAGAGTGGGTACGGAGTTTTCCGGGCAGTTATTAAGGGCCGGCAGCCCGCCACCATCGTCGGCAGCCTGCTCGATGTCAGCGAAGGTGATTTTTTGCAAATAACGGGTGAGGAGGTGTTTCACCCCCGGTATGGAGAACAAATAAAGGTCGCCTCTTATCAAGCCATACTGCCCCGGGATTCGGAAGGAATCATTAATTATTTATCCTCGGGCAGGATTAAGGGTGTGGGAAAAGTAACGGCTGAGCGAATCGTTAAAAAATTCGGACATTTGACCTTCGAAATTCTCGAGAATGAACCCGATCGACTGAAGGAAGTGAAAGGGATAAAACGAACAATCATCGAGGAAGTAAAAAAGAGTACCCAGGCGAATAAAACCATCCGGGAATTAACCGTTAAGTTATCTCCTTACGGTATCGGCAGTGAAACAATCATTAAAATATATAAAGAGTTTTCCGAAGATTCTTTCAAAATACTGGAATTAAACCCCTACATGCTGATCGACCGGATAAGAGGTGTGGGATTCAGGATAGCCGACACCATAGCCAGGGGATTCGGGATTTCAAAAAATGATGCGAACCGGGTAAAAGCGGGCATTGATTTCTTTTTAACGCAAATCGAGCAGCGAAACGGTGACCTTTACATCGATGAAGCGGAGTTAGTGGAGCGAAGCGCCGTGCTGTTAGATGTAAATCCCGATGAGGTATCGGGTATTGTGGAAAATATGGTTGAGCGAAACGAATTAGTCCGGGAAGAGGTGCCGGAAAAAGTCGTGATGAGCTATAAAAACTTTGCCATCGAACGTGCCACTGCCCGGAAACTGTTTTATCTAAGCGCGGACATTGTTAATTCGCCCGGAATAAAAGTAGATTTTGCGAAAATTTTTAAAAAAATCTCCATCGAGCTGACGGACGAACAGAAAGAAGCGGTCGTCTCCGCCGTAAACAACCGGGTAACGATTATAACCGGCGGGCCCGGTACCGGTAAGACCACTATCATCCGGGCAATCATCGAATCCTTTAAGATGGATAACAAAAGTGTTTTGATTGCAGCGCCCACCGGCAGGGCTGCCAAACGCATCGAAGAAGCCTCCCTTTACCAGGCATCCACTATCCACCGTATGCTGAAAATCGACCCGGAAACCCGGAAATTCGTTCACAATGAAGAGAATCCTTTAAAAGTAGACGCCGTTGTTGTGGATGAGTTTTCCATGGTCGATTTTTTCGTCTTTTACTCGCTGTTGAGCGCGATATCTCAGCATACCCGGCTGATTATCATCGGCGATAAAGACCAGTTGCCCTCGGTCGGGCCCGGCAATGTGCTT
>JAGLQA010000784.1 GCA_023137075.1 Candidatus Aminicenantota bacterium | reverse complement strand
TCCCGGACTGACTGGATATTGTTTATCCGGTATGCATTTTTACCTGCGAATATCAGGCCCTCATCCACATTGCCCAGGTAGGAATTTATTAGAGCTTTGGCAATACAGAATCTTGCACTCTCTATTTTACAGGTAGCGAGACACCTGTATGGGCATTTGAACTTGAGTTTACCTTTAATTTCAAGATCCTTTAGGAATTTATTACGAATAGCCCTTCCAGGCAAACCTGCCGGGCTTTTTATGATGACGATGTCCTCTTCCCTGGCTTCAAGATAAGCCTGTTTGAATTCCTGCGAGGCATCACACTCCGGTGTACAGACAAACCGGGTGGCCATTTGGACTCCCGAGGCTCCCAGACGCAGCATCCGGGCTATATCATTTCCATTAAAGATGCCGCCAGCAACGATAATGGGGATCTTTTTTCCATACTTATCTTCGAATTCTTTTACCGCTTCCAGAGTTTCCGGGAGCAGCTTTTCCAGGGGATAGTTTTCCGGTTCTTTCAGCATCTCCATGGAAAAACCCAGATGCCCTCCGGCCAGAGGCCCTTCAAGAATGAAAGCGTCCGCGACTTTTTGATACCGTTTATCCCAGATCCTGAGAATTATCGCTGCTGCCCGGGCCGAACTGACAATAGGAACCAGGTTAACCGATTCGTCATCCACCAGTTTGGGAAGATTACCGGGGAGGCCGGCGCCAAACACAATAATTTTAACTCCTTCCTCAACTGCTGTCCTTACCAGGATATCGGAATTACTGAGCACACCCATGACATTAACTGCAATGTGTCCATCGGTTAAGCTCTTTGTCTTACGGATCTCTGCTGCCAGTGATTCCTGCGACTGTTTTTCATAATCGTTTTTTGAAAGCTCAACATCTCCCAGGCCAACACTGGCAATGGTTCCAATGCCTCCCTGGTTGGCTACGGCTGATACCAGAGAGGACAGGGAAATCCTCACCCCCATTCCTCCCTGAATGATTGGAACCTTTGCAGTAATATTGCCTATTGTAAGTTTGGGTATTTTTATGGTTCACCTCCGAATTTTCTGAACACCAGGCAAGCATTCCCTCCTCCAAAACCAAAAGAATTGCTGATTGCTACCTCAGGATTAAATAACTGGGCACCTCCGGTCACAAAGCTCAATGGACAATCCGGATCGGGGGTTTCATAATTTATTGTTGGTGGCAACATACCTGTGTATATGCTTAAAACAGTAGATATACATTCGACAGCTCCCGCAGCCGCCAGTAGATGGCCCATCATGGATTTGATTGAACTGGTCTTAATATTCTTTACATGCTCTCCAAAGAGCTTCATTATGGCTAAGCTTTCAATTTTATCGTTCAAGATAGTTGAGGTAC
Organism: Candidatus Aminicenantota bacterium; assembly: GCA_023137075.1. Classification (GTDB taxonomy): domain Bacteria; phylum Acidobacteriota; class Aminicenantia; order UBA2199; family UBA2199; genus JAGLQA01. The sequence goes on along the minus strand of JAGLQA010000784.1, from coordinate 1,071 downwards.
CGTGAGCATTGATATAATTGGTATCGGTTATTTTAATACCTGCATCTCCGATCGCCTGCTTCATTACCCGGCACATACCTTCACCGGAGGCTTCCGGAGCTGTGAAGTGAAAGGCATCTGCTGCATTTCCATAGCCGATCAATTCAGCATAAATTTTAGCTTTTCGCTGCCGGGCATGTTCAAGGCTTTCCAGGACTAATATACCGGAACCCTCTCCCATAACAAATCCATCACGATTTTTATCAAATGGGCGACTGGCAATCTCAGGTGAATCATTACGCCGTGACATAGAGCGGGTAGCACAAAATCCCCCATATGCCAGGGGGGTAATTGCAGCTTCCGAACCACCGGCCAGCATAATATCGGCATCAGACCTCTGTATTATTCTAAAGGCATCACCGATAGCATTGGCACCGGACGAACAGGCAACGGATGGAGCAGAAATAGGTCCTTTCAGGCCATGAATTATCGAGGTCATACAGGCAGCCATATTAATCAGAAGTTTTGAGATTAAGAATGGACTCAGTGATTTTGGGCCTCTATCACTCAACAACCGATAACCATCTTCAATCGTTTGAGACCCGCCAATTCCCGAGCCGATTATGACACCGGCTCTTTCACTGTTAAAGGTGAAATGATTAAGCCCAGCGTCTTCAATAGCCATGCCTGATGAGGCCACAGCAAACTGGGCGAAACGATCCATACGCTTTGACAGCTTGGGTTCAATCCACTCCTGGGGATCAAAATTTTTAACCTCAGCGGCCAATTGGGAGGAAAAATCAGCAGTATCAAAACGGGTGACCCTTGCAATACCATTTTGACCTGAGTTTAATCCCTTTAAAAAATTATCAACCCCCACCCCAATAGGGGTTACCGCTCCCAATCCGGTTATAACAACTCTTTTTTCTTTCATATTATTTATTATGTATAGTGTTTGGGAATAGTACCATTTTTAATGCCGTTTCATCCGATATATTATATCATTACCATAGAAAAGTCCATTTTTTTATTTGATAATCTAAATGATAATACATTTTTCTCAAGTAGTCAAATGGAAATAGGGGTCAACCC
>JAGLQA010000783.1 GCA_023137075.1 Candidatus Aminicenantota bacterium | reverse complement strand
CTTTGAACAACCGGTTATTTAAGCCCCAATTTTTACAGGGCGGCAATTGGTATTATTTTTTATTCATGATATAATAAAAAAAATTATGGTTTCAGGAAATTCACTGCACATATTGGAGGAATTATGATGGATTTATTTGAGATTAGAAAAAATATTGACAGGCTCGACAATAAGATTGTAAAAATGTTAGACCAACGGATGGAACTGACACTGCGAACGACTCGATTTAAAAAAAAGATCCAGGATAAAAAACGCGAAAAAGAGATAATCGACAGAGCGGCTAACATCCCGGTTCGATTTATGAGCAGAGATTTCATTGAAAAATTCTTTATTAGTATAATGGCCGAAAGCAGGCGATTACAGGCCCTGGGCCCTAAACTCAGTAGTGATTAAAAACATAAGGAGCAATTACTCAATCAAACGAAGTAATAGTAAACTAAATACTTTTTTTTTCGTAAAAAATGAATAGGTGTTCTTGATTTTATATGGAAAATATGTTTTAATAAGAAATACTATCAAGGGTAAATGAAAAAATCAGCACTCAAAACAAAAAATGATTCTCAAAAAAATGTGAAGGTTTCAAATTGGGCTTCATAAAAAAAAATTTGCAGTAGTAAAATTAGAAATAGAAAAATCAGGAGGAAAAGTTAATGATACTCAGATCCGCAGGAATAGTAAGTATGGGTGGCTATTTACCTGCCAAAGAAGTTCCTGAAAATAAACGTAAAGATTTAGTGGAGTTTTTGAGAAAGGAGACCCTATTATACCCGGAATATATCGATAAGATTGAAACAACCGGACATTTGCCAGGTAAACTTGAGACGAATAACGAGGGCTGGGAAAGCCAACCCTGGTTTGAATGCTGGCTGAGCAGCCTACCTCCCAGGAAAAGAGATAACCCCTTCGAGGGAAGAAAGGAGAGAAGAAGAGTACCGTTAGACCCGTTATCTTTAAAAAAATCCTTGTATCCCCACCCAATGCTCTCATCAGATGCGGAAACCCTGGCTGGAGCCCTGGCAATTTTTAACGGAAAGATCGATAAAGATGAAATCGATCTGGTATTAGTCCATTCATTAGTACCGGATCAACATGTTCCTATGAATGCCTCCTTGGTACAGCATAAATTGGGATTAAAAAATGCCGGTGCTTATAACATCGACACATGCTGCTCTTCATTTATTACTATGTTAGAAATTGCCATGACATATATCAGGGCCGGGATTAAAAATAAAATACTCATCATCGGTAGTTCTATAGACTCAATTATCAATGACAAATCCGATTATTATAGTGTCAATACCGGAGATGGCGCTGCTGCTGCTATTATAACCGAAGTTGAAGAAGGCTATGATTATATATCCTCTCACTCTTTAAGTCGAGGCAGTAGGCATAAAGCCATTTTATTTATGAAACGGAAACCGAATCTACTGATTCCAACCATTCAAGGGCCGACACACGAGCAGGAATTCGTTACCTTTAATAACATGGAATTGTGTAAGGAGATTGCAAAAAATGCCGGCACCGACCTGGCTGACATAATAAATATAACCTTAAGAAAAGCAAAAGCTACTGTTCAAGATATGGATTTTTTCATTACCCACCAGCCGGTTCCCTGGACACCCCATGCCTGGAGAGAAGCAGTAGGAGTTCCCGAATCGAAGTTTTACACATCTTTTGAAAAATATGGCAATATGGCAGTGGCCTGTGTGCCAGTTAACCTGCTGGAGGCAGTCGAGAAAGGCCTGATAAACGTAGGTGATAAAGTTATGCTTGCATCATCCGGTGTTGGAGAAAACTATATTGCTCTATTTCAAAAAATCGCTCCAAACCTGATCAAAAGCAACCGATTATGAAAAACAAAATAGACCATATCGCAATCAAAGTATCCGATCTCACGGAGGTGAGCCAGGCTCTTGAACAGGTGGGATTATTCTGTAAAAGCATTGAACAACACGATGAAGTCGGTATGAAGATTGCGTTTTTAGGTTTAAGTGAGGAGAAAACCACCATCGAGTTGCTGGAAGTTGTTGATCCATCCAGTCCCATAGTTAATGAGCCAACTGGTTTACATCATGTGGGAATTAGGGTGGAAAATATCGAAAAAATTTACGATAAAATGAAAAAAGGCGATCGTTACAAATTAGAAGGAGAAATCCGGCAGGGAGCTCATTCAAGGATTTTCTTTTTTAGAATTAACGGACATGAAGAGATTCTGTTTGAATGTGTTTCGGAGCAAAGCATAAAATGTTGAACTTACCGATACAGGCCAAAACGGCAATAATTACCGGCGGCGCCGGGGGAATCGGAAAAGCCATAAGCTTAAAACTTGCGCAAGCAGGAGTGAAGATTATTATTTTCGCTCGAGATAAAATGAAAGGAAAAAATACAGTGGAAGCTATCAATAGCGGCGGTGGAGAGGCATTTTTTTACCATACCGATTTATCCAGTAGCAAAGAGATAGATCAATCAACCAAACAGGTAATAAATCTATTCGGGAATGTGGATATCTTAGTCAATAACGCTGCTATCTCCGGATACATGGGGCCGGTTGTCGAAACACCCCTGGCAGATGTTGAAAATGTATTAAAAGTTAACCTCATCAGCATTTTTCATCTATCCAAGCTTATTTTGCCAAAAATGATTGAAAATAGATTCGGGAGGATTATAAATATTTCCTCGGTCGCTTATCGGCAGTCTCCACCCAATTCCGCAACTTACAATATAAGCAAAGGAGGGTTAAATATTCTCACCAAGACACTGTCAAAAGAAGTTGCATCCTATGGGATTACCGTTAATGCCATAGCTCCGGGTTTAGTACTCACGGAACGGATTCTCACTTCCCGTTTACCCGGATTGGCAAAAAAAAGAGGCATTACCCAGGATGAAATGATGAAGGAATTAACAGCCGGAACCGATACCGGAAAATTGACGAAAGAGGAAGATGTAGCGGAATTGGTCATGTTCCTGGCTTCCGATGTTTCCGGTAATATAACCGGCGAAATTATAAATGTATCGGGAGGACTTTAGTTTCTTTAAAATGACTGAAATTTTAAATAATAAAAATAACATGATTAGGAGTAAAAGATGAAAATTAAGTACGAAGAAATTAAAAAATTCATGGTAGATTATTGCCGGGATTATACTTCCTATTCCCAGGATGAAGAAACCATGCCAAAGATGAACATGTACTGGCATCCGGATTTAAAGGCAACAGCCTTTATGAAGCTAAAAGGAGGCGAATATCCTATTAAATTTAGTAACCGGGATGAATGGGAAATATTTCTAATTGATGGACATCTTAAAATTAAAGAAGAGTTAATCCCTAAGGAAATAATGATCGACATGATACAGATGAAATCAGGTATTGTTTTATGCATAAGAAAGTATAATCGTAAGGATGGGAGTTTATTGCATGAATTCGATGGGTTTAGCTATTATAACTTGATTATTGATGAAAATAAATCCCTAAAAATGAAAACTATCGATTTCTATGCCGGAGATCCCCAAACTTTTACCGGGCTTTATAACATTTAACAATTAAAGGAAATAAACCAAATCGGAAGAATGTCAATAAGAATAGTTACGCAAATAGTAACCGAAGGAGAGTTCATATGAGCAACATAAATTCAGCAAAAGCGACATTAATCACCGGAGTTATTGGTGAAGACGTCCATGTGACAGGAATTCGTATTTTAGAACATGCGTTGAAAAATTCCGGCTTCAACGTTCATTCCTTAGGTATTCATAACACCCAGGAAGACTTTATAAAAGCTGCCGTAGACACCGGTGCGGATGCAATTTTGATCTCTTCTTTGTGTGGCCATGCCAGGTTATTAGTAGACGATATCAGGCAAAAATGCACTCAAAAGGGCCTGGAGAATATCCTTTTATATATAGGAGGCCAATTGGTAATCCATGCGGAAGAATGGAAAAAAACAGAAAGAACATTTAAGAAAATAGGATTCAATAGGGTGTACCAACCTTTTATTTTGCCGGAGCCGGTCATTGCAGATTTAAAAGGAGATCTAAAAATTGAATAAAAGCCCAGGCTTATTGGAAAAATCAGGGTACAGGAGTATCTGCTCCCTGAATTATTTTGTTCCCTTATGCATAAAAAGGAGGATAACATGGATGTAGTGAATAAGAAGTGGACTGAAGATTATTTCTTTGCAGAACGAAAAAAAGTTCTGGATATGTGGCCCACAGGGAAAGATGTCGATTTAGATGAAGCAGTTGAGTATCATAAGAATGAACCTCATAGCAAAAATTGTGCCTTAAAATCACTGCAATCTAAAGAAAAAGAAATTACCTACCTATGGCCTTCGTTGGGCACCGATACTATCGCTTCTCACAAAGAATTGTTGCTCCATATGCAAAAAAAAGGAGAAGTGGATTTTTTAGCATCTTACCTTGACAGCTTAACCAGGAACTGCCGTTTTAAGGAAGCGGAGCAAGAACTCAGAAAAGCGAAAAAAAAAGGGAAGGCGATGTTAAACGGGTTCCCCATTGTTGTCCATGGTATCAAGGGCTGCCGGGAAGTCATAGACGCAGTTGATCTACCGGTTCTTTTTTTAGGTCCCTCTCCTGATGTCCGCTTAGCTCATGAAATCGGTATAGCCGGTGGCCACACCGGTTATTCGGGAGGACCGCTTATATCATTCTGGAATTATACCAAAGACATTCCTGTGGAAAAAATAATTCATAATTATCAATATTCCCATAGGTTGATGGGATATTACGAAGAACGGGGAGTACCGCTGTTATACTGTGTCAGCGGGGCCATGCCATCCATTTCCCCACCTTCTTTAATGATTGTACCGGAAATAATCGAGGTTCTAATCGCGGCAGAGCAGGGTGTTAAGCATATTAGACTGAACGCTTGGCTGCAAGGAAATATTGCCCAGGATATCGCCTATATCTTAACTTTTAAGAAACTGGCTGATGAATATTTAGAAAGACTTGGTTACCAGGATGTACACACTACCACTTATAGTACAAATCCAACGGGCAGATATCCTACCGACCATGAGCAGGTTTATGCCTTGAACTCTTATTTTACTATGATAGGTAGACTGGCCGCTGTCCAGGGAATAGGGTCCAGGACAATAGACGAGGCCAGTCACATCCCAACGAAAGAAGGTTCGGCAAAGAGCTTCAGGTCTATTAAAGTTATTATAGATATGGTTCAGCCGCAAAACATCTCTGTGCGGGACAATTATTCCGTTAAAGCCGAAATCCATATACTGGAGAAAGAAGTTAAATCTATTTTGGATAAGGTAATCGAAATGGGAGACGGGGATATCATAACCGGTACTCAAATAGCAATAGATGCAGGCGTTCTTGATCAACCTTATGCTACTACCCAACACGTCAAAGGGAAAGTAATGGGAGTAAAAGACTCAGAGGGTGCAGCAAGGTTTTTCGATTTAGGTAATCTTCCTTTCGCCAGGGAAATTTTCGATTTTCACAAATATAAAATTGCAAATAGAGAAAAGCAAATAGGTAAAAAAGTCGATTATGAAACGGTAATCAAAGACCTGACAGCCCTAAGCCATGGAGCTATCCTGCCATTTGAATAAGTTTAAATTGATAATTTCCATATTTCATGCAACATACTTTATTCACGATACCTCCCCGGTTAATGCCCGGAAAATATCGAAAAAAACATTATAAAATTTTCAAGATACTTAATTTTGTGCAAAAAAAACAAAAAAATCATATAAAAATAGTAAAGGACATCAATTCCTTTTGCACTGTCAACGATTCGCCATCCGGTAAAAAACCTTTATTGGCAACATCTTTCCGTTAATGATTCGATTTTTTTGTCAATGTTTGCTGCATAGGTTTAGGAACCTATTTCTTTATTTTATTTAACTCATGTTTTTGAAACCAGTATTTACAGAGATTTTTAAAAAAAAATAAATTATAAATTATTTGGCATCAAAATTGCTGCTCTATTTTGAATTAAAAAAAATTGAATGGGGTATATAAAATGGAATATTTAATGAATAAAAAAAACGAAAAACAAATCAAAAATAACTCAGAAATTGAAAAAAAAATGGAAGCCGATATCGTGATTGTTGGAGCAGGTTCGGCAGGCTTAAGTGCAGCATTAGCTGCTGCTTCTTATGGAGTAAAGGTCGTCGTATTGGAAAAAATGGCTTCTCCGGGGGGGTATTCAATGTTTACAGGAGGAATGTTTGCCGTAGAAAGTTCAATCCAAATTCTGGATTACATCGGAATAACAAAGGATGAAGCATTTAAGAACCATATGCAAAATTCACATTGGTGCGCCAATGGTCGTTTAGTCCGAGGTTTTATAAATAAATCGGCGGATACCATTGATTGGTTGATGCAATTGGGGATCGAATATAAAAATGTTATATCAATGTGGCCTGGAGGCCCTCGTACCTGGCACCGGATGGAAGGAGGCGGCAAAGCACTTATTGAGACACTTACTCGAGAAGTAAAAAAAAGGGGAGTAGATATTCTAACTGAAACACCTGTTCAAAGGCTAATTATGGATTCAAAAAAACAGGCCAAAGGGATTTTAGCCCAGGGCATAGATGGTCAACCAATTCAAGTCAATTCAAAGGCAGTTATTATTGCAGGAGGTAGTTATGCAAATAATAAAGAGATGATGAATAAATATAGTAACTTCACATTTGGAGCATCATCTTTTGTTGATATGCATCAAACCGGAGAACATATTTCCATGTCCTGGGAAGCTGGCGCCGCTTCAGATGGTATGGGCGTATTTATGGCTATTCCCACTGTGCCAGGGGAAGAAAAGACCTCCCATCTATGGTCTGCTGCCCTCCAGCCCCTACTCTGGATAAACAAATCGGGTCAACGCTTTTGCGATGAATCCATCACATTCTATCTTTCTACCGCAGCAAACTCCCTGTCAAAACAACCGGATGGTATTATGTACACAATATTCGACGAAATAACAAAGAATAAAATGATAGAACAGGGGATTTCCGCTGCACTAAGCGCATATGTACCGGTAACAACGAAACTTTCTCGACTTGATAATGATATAAAACGCGGCATTAAAGAAGGAAAAGCTTTTTCGGCCGACAACTCAAACGAATTGGCTGATAAACTATGCATCAATCGGAACACTTTTAAAAACACATTAGATGAATTTAATTCATTTTTCCTTAACAACCATGATCAAACCTATGCAAAAAAAAACAAATATCTACAACCGGTAAGAAAAGGCAAGTTTTATGCCATAAAGTCCTTACTCCAAATCTTGACAACCCTGGGAGGAATTAAGATTAACCACAATACAGAGGTGTTGAACAACAAAACTGAGGTAATTCCGGGCCTCTATGCGGTTGGGAATTGTGCCGGTGGTTTGTATGGTTGGGATTATAATGTATTCACCACGGGTGGTGCGTTGGGTTTCGCTGTTAACTCCGGACGTATCGCAGCAGAAAACAGTTTGAAATATATTAAAAAGCAAAAAAAATAACATAGGAGAAACAGTATGGATATAAAAAAAGAAAATGTACACAATAACAAGCAGGCAGAAATTTTAGAAGCCGATATTGCGATAATAGGGGCAGGATCGGCCGGTTTAAGTGCTGCACTAACTGCTGCTTCCGGCGGAGCAAAAGTCATTGTATTTGAGAAAATGCTTTTTCCCGGCGGATATTCCCTCATGTCGGAAGGTATGTTTGCCGTCGAAAGCAAAATTCAAATCGAAAGTAATATCGGGATAACAAAGGATGAAGCCTTTAACCACCATATGGAAGGCACTCATTGGTGTGCCAACGCACGTTTAGTAAGAGTTTTTATTGATAAATCTGCCGATACCATCGATTGGCTCCGGCAAATGGGTGTTGAATACATTAAAGCTGCCACATTATGGCCGGGTGGTCCTCGCACCTGGCACTTGATGAAAGGAGGTGGTAAAGCCCTTATCCAGGTACTTGCTCAAAAAGCTGGAGAAAAGGGTGTGGAATTAATTACCGGAAAAGCCGCTGTAAAACTACTGATGGATAAAAAAAATCGAGCAGCCGGAGTTATTGCTGCAGATAAAGATGGAAATACGGTACAGGCCAATGCCAGGGTTGTTATTATAGCCGGTGGTGGTTTTGTTAGCAATAAAGAGATGCTCAGAAAATACGTCAAGTTACCTTTTGATGCAATCCCGGTTATCGATATGGGACAAACCGGAGAACATATCCGGATGGCATTCGAATTTAATGCAGGAATAAAAGATCCGAATGTTATATTATCAACACCTGCAGTCCCGGGTGAAAAACCAACCTCTCATTTATGGGCTGCTGCATCACAACCTCACCTATGGGTCAATAAGTTAGGAGAACGGTTTTGCAATGAATCTATCGCGTTTCAATTTCCCTTTTCTGCCAACGCCTTAAAGAATCAATTAGATGGAATTATGTATACTATTTTCGATGAACAGACAAAAAGAGATATGATGAATAAGGGAATTTCAGTTTCTCTTGGGGTATTTGTTCCGGTTACTACAAAACTAACAAGGCTTGAGGCAGAAATCCAACAAGGTATTAAAGAGGGAAAAGTATTTGTTGCGGATTCAATAAAAGGATTGGCCGGCAAAATTGGTTTAAACATTTCAACATTTAAATCCACCGTCGATGAGTTTAATAGTTTTACCAAAAAGCATCAAGACAAGATTTTTGCAAAAAATCGCAGATATTTAAAACCTATTGAAGATACCCCTTTTTATGCGATTAAATCTACCCTGCACATTTTTACAACATTAGGTGGTATTAAAATCAATTATAAAACAGAAGTATTAACTGAAAAGTCTGAACCGATTCCCGGTCTCTATGCTGTTGGTAATTGCACCGGTGGTATGTACGGCTTAGACTATGATATATTCACCAGTGGCGGTGCGTTGGGGTTTGCTGTGAACTCCGGCCGCATTTCAGGAGACAATGCTCTGGAATATATTGGAAAAAATAATTTTAAATCAAGATTAAAAGGTGATAAGTAAAAATCTTTTATGAAAAACTTATTAAAGACATGACTTCCCTGAGGGCAGGTGCATTATTGCCCTAAGGTTCCCGGTTAATTTAAAGTTTAATAATTACAAAATGCACATGGATAGGCAGCACTCGGCCCTATTCTTATTCTTCATTAAGCCAATGCTCTGCTTCCGGTTCGGATTGAAAAACTTTAATATCGAGGCCGGATAGTTTCCCTATTACAGTAAGGGAAAGTTTCTGTAAAATTTTCTTTTTTTTTAATACTACAGCTGCTTTCTTGATTCCTGCTGCAAGTTGCATTTTCTGAGCTTTTTTTTGAACCTTTGTAATCGCTAATTTGGGAGGTTTATCATCGTTTATGAAAACCAAACAAGAAAATCCCGTTTTCAGCAAGGCAAGAGTTTTTTCCATGTGCTCTAAATAATTTGGAATATCCTCAGGTGTGTTCCAATGACCTAAAAAGACTAAGGTATACATATTCTTTGACGGATCTACCGTAATCTCATAAAAACCTGCTTCTTTAAATTTTGTCATTTGTTACCTCTTCTAAAACTGAGTAGAATAAAATTTTAATTTTAACTATCTTACCATTTTTTTCAAAAAAAGTAAACTTAAATCAAAAAAAATATTTTTTCTTCCTGTATTTCTTATTTTTGTAGGAATTCGGATTTTTAATATTATCTTTGATTTTTTTATTAAATTGCTTGTCATTACCAGATTTATATGTTATATTTATCTTTAAAAAAACCGGAGGTCACATGAAAATTAAGGAAAAATATTACGCATTAGAGTTAGACAAAGACAAAAGGTGTGTATATTTAACTTTTCTTGAAGGAGGGGAAAAGCCTGCCGATTTTCCAGGGTTTTTAGATAATATAAAAAAAATTGCAGCACAAATGTCTGGGGAATACACACTATTACTTAATTTATTAGAAAATTCGAGTAAACCTTCATTCGGAACAACAAAATTGATGAAAACCGGTCAAAATTTATTCCAGAAAGCAGGTGTTGTGAAATCGGCAATAGTTATGCAAGAAAAATTTGTAATTCAGAAAATGTTTATCAACGTTACGTCAAAATTATCTCGTGTTAACTTGAAAACTTTCTCAGATCTGGATGCTGCTTTAACCTTTT
>JAGLQA010000782.1 GCA_023137075.1 Candidatus Aminicenantota bacterium | reverse complement strand
AAGTTTTTAATAATATATTCATCTTGATCTTTATTGTTTTTGCAGCCTTATTATTAAGCAGTATTTTCATACTTTTTGTTATCGCAAACTATTTTTTACTGAAAAGCGCTATCTATGACATAACAAAAACCACTCTTATCACCGGCCCCGGCGTATGGCTTTCCCTTTTTGCTACGCTACTGATAACTGTGGGTAGTCTTGTGATATATTTAACAAGAAAAAAAGACAACCATATAGGGGAAAAACGGGATCGCGTCTCAACAGGCCGTGCGAGAATGCAAAAAATTGTAGAATGTGAAATACGGGGGAATACAAGATTCCCCCCTACAAAGGATTTCCGCCCAAACGTAGGGGTGAACCTTGTGTTTACCCGGAGTTCTCGGACAGCCTGGCAAGACTTGACCCCATTAACCCTGTTAGACGCCGAAAGAAACCGGCACAAGATTAGTTGGCGGAGGATGTTGGGCAGAAGGGCTTGACATATCACTGATTTTAGGGTATTTTCTTCATCTGGAGTTTGAAGATGACCGAATACGAAGGAAAATTAATTTCTATAGGTTTTAAATATGCAATCATCGTATCCCGGTTTAACGATTTTATAACCGGGAAATTACTCGAAGGCGCAAAGGATGCGCTGCTCAGGAGCGGTGCGGACGAAAAAGATTTTGATGTGATAAAGGTGCCCGGCTGCTTTGAGATTCCCCTGGCTGCCAAGAGAACGGCTTTGACCAAAAAATACCATGCTGTAATCTGTCTCGGGGCTGTAATCCGGGGTGAAACGCCTCATTTTGACTACATTGCCAGCGAAGTGACAAAAGGCATTGCTCTCTTGAATCTTGAACTTTCCATACCGGTCACCTATGGTGTTATTACCGCGGATAACACGGACCAGGCAGTGGAACGAGCGGGCAATAAGATGGGCAACAAAGGATTTCAAGCGGCCCAATCTGCCATTGAACTTCTCAACCTATTTAAAGATGCGAAAATCTGATGTTCCGGGTAAAATATTGCAGGGAAACAACATTAAAGCTTTTATATCTAATCGATGTGTTGGGTTTGAGTGGGGAAAATCCGGCAGATATCCTGGAAAAAAATAAGAATTTTTTTAAAGATCTCAACAGTGAAGAGGAAGAGTTTATTGCCGGGATTATAAAAAAAATAGAGGAGGAGAAAGAGAAGATCGACGACCTTCTTAAAAAGAGTTTGATCGGCTGGAAATTGGGCCGGTTGATGTCGATCGATCGCTGTTTATTACGGATGGGGATTGCCGAGTCGCGATTTAACGATCAGAAAGCCGTTATCATAGATGATATTATCCGCATTGCCAAAAAATACGGCGGCGAAGAATCTTATAAAATAATAAACGCGATTTTAGATAAGGTGATTTCATGAAAATATTGATCCTGCTGCTGTTTTTCATAATCCCCTTAAGAGAGGTAGAAAGTATAAAACTCTCCTTCCCCGTACAGGTTCACCGGCAAGATATTTTCTTAAACTACGCCAATGACAATTTCTCCCAGAAATTATATATGAATGAAAATAGAATCACCGTCGATATAAAAAGTGTAAATTTTGTTCATTTAAACCTTAATTTCCGGGTTTCTCTCGACAAAAAAAAGCTGGAAAAACTTAACCCGGAAATAAAAGAAATCGTGTTAAATTTGTTTGATAACAGTATCACGCTGGACCACTATTTTAAAAAAATATCGCCTTTTTTAGAAAAGAATATCAAATATTCCGAAGAGGGACTACCCCAGGATGAGATTTCAGTGCTTATCAACCGGAAAGCGAATTGTGTCGGGTTTTCTAACCTTGCCGGTTTCTTTTTAGACTGTGCGGGAGTAAAAAACAGGCTTGTTAAGGGCTTCTATTTAATGAAAGAGAAGGGGAGGGTATTGGTCCCTGTTCCCCACAAATGGGTCGAGATCCATTTGTCAAAGGGGATACGATTCTTTTACGATCCCCAGCGGCAGAAATTTTCAGCCAATTATATTGTGACCCGGGATGATGTGGATTTTAAGAAAATAAGGAAGTTTAAGGTCTTATTGATAAAAAAATCGAAAGAAGTCCTGAACTAAAATGAAAAAGGGATATGTAGAGCATGAAATTTGAGTTTTTTATTGCCAGGCGCTATCTTATGAAGGGGAGGAAACACTCGTTTATCTCGGTTATCTCTCTCGTATCGATAATCGGTATTGCCATCGGGGTTGCGGCCCTGATAATCGCGCTTACGCTGATTAATGGTTTTCAGGGTGATATCCGGAACAAAATTCTAAACTCCACCGCGCATATTATGATAAACAATATAATAGGCGAAGGTGTGGCAGGATACCAGATGATTGTCGATGACGTGAAGGAGCGGTTTAAGGAGGTAACATCGGTAAATCCCATCGTGTCCGGGACGATTCTGGTTAAAGGCAGTTCGAGAAATTCTTCCGGGGCGATTATCTGGGGAATGGACCTTGATTCCGTGGGTGATAAAGAGTGGTTGAAAAAACTAAAAAGGGGCAGACTTCCCATCAAGAAGAATGAGTTAATCATCGGCAGTGAGATCGCATCCCGGGTAAATTTGTTCGAGGGATCCGCCTGCAAGGTAATTACGGCCAACCCGGTATTATCACCTTCGGGGCTTATGCCCAGGATAAAGAGGTTTAGCATAACCGGGGTTTTTGATTCCGGTTTATATGAAATCGACAACACCACCACTATTACCAACTTAGAAACGGCCCAGAAACTTTTCGATTTAGAGGACAGAGTAAGTTTCATCCAGGTTTACTTAAAGGACTCCTTTAAAGCGGAAAAAATTGCCGCAAAGATGCGGGATATTTTCCCGGTTCAACTGCAGGTAATCACCTGGAAAGACCTGAATGCGTCGTTGTATTCCGCCCTAAAATTAGAAAAAACCATATTATTCTTTACTCTCACCCTGATTATTATTGTCGCGTCTCTGAATATTGTGGCCGGTTTGATTTTGTTGGTGATTCAGAAAACCAAAGACATCGGCATTTTGCTATCTTCCGGCGCGACACCTAAAATAATAAAACGCATATTTTTTATCCAGGGCAGTGTTATCGGTATTATCGGCACCACCCTGGGGGTTATCATCGGGTTGGGATTTTGCGCCCTGGCCAATAAATTTGAACTCATCAAGATACCCGCTGAAATATACCAGATGAGTTATGTGCCCTTCAATGTCAGTTTGTTCGATCTTCTGGCTGTGGTTGCCATATCCTTATTGATCAGTTTTACAGCCACCCTGATCCCATCAAAGAGAGCGTCCTCAGTAAATGTTATCGAGGCATTAAAGAATGAATAGCCCCCGCGGCCCAGCAACCAAGAAGGCAGGCTGTAGGTAAGAATGATAAAAACGGGAATCGATGTTTTGCAAGAAAACCCTGATGCCGTGTTAAAAGGACGTAATATTGCGCTCATTACCGGCAGTGCCGGTATTGACGCTGCGGGAGTGCCCGTTTTCCAGGTTGTAAAGAAGTTGGCAGGAAAGAAATTAATCACTTTATGGTCGCTTCAGCACGGTTTTTTTGTAGACAAGCAGGACAACATGATCCTATCAGACTCCTTTTTTTGGAAGGATTTTGACCTAAATGTGAAAAGCCTGTATGGGGAAAAACTGCTGCCCGAAGAGGAGTGGACCGACGGGATCGATGCATTACTGGTAGATGTTTTTGATGTGGGCGTCAGGGTATACACGTTCCTGAATCATGTGGCGCGGATCATGAAGTTCCTCTCCGGGAAAAATATCCCGGTTATTGTCCTCGACCGGCCCAACCCGTTGAACGGCTGCGATGTGGAGGGGAATCTTTCACGGGAAGAATATTTTAGTATTGTCGGAGATATCCCCATTCCCATGCGGCACGCCCTTTCCGCCGGTGAATTTCTCAGTTATGCCCTGACCTATTACGGCATTGATCTTGAATTAGAAATTGTCAAAGTCCAGGATTGGCGCAGGAACTCTTTTTTTGCAGGGATATGGACATATCCGTCTCCTAATATGCCATCTTTCAAAACGGCTCTTGTCTATGCGGGCGCTATTTTGCTGGAAGGAACCAACCTGTCGGAGGGTAGGGGAACCCCCCGGCCTTTCGAGTTTACCGGCGCTCCTTTTATCGATAACCTGAAGCTGGTCAAAGAATTGGAAGGCTTAAACCTGCCCGGCGTTCGTTTTATCCCGGTTTTTTTTAAACCAGAGTTTTCCAAATACAGGGGTGAGGTTTGCAAGGGTATTCTGGTCCACCCGGAGAGTATCGTTGATTTCAGAAGCTTTGCCGTCTATTATGAGATCATCCGGTTGGTCAGAAATTTTTATCCCGGCAAATTCGCCTGGAAAGAGCCGCCCTATGAATTCGAATTTGACCTTCCGCCCATTGACATGATCTGCGGCTCGGATTTCATCAGGAGATCTATTGAAAAAAACGCCCCCTTCAAAGAAATCGAGGCAAAGATCAGCGCAGAGCTGCAGGAATATCGTGAAATCATAGAAATTTTTTTGCTGTACTAATTTTAAATCAATAGGGACACTACGCCTGCCATATTCTATTTTTGGGAGAAATATGTCGTTCCTTGTGGTGGATTTAGGTCAGGGCAGGGAGGCAAACAGGTCGGAGAGAGGCGGGGATGCCGGATTCCCCAAAGCGATTATGAAGTACCTTTTCCTTCAAGCTCTGATTCAGCTCTATTTAAGGAAAGGGCGATTTTTAACTTTTTTTCCAATTCCCAAAGTATCTCTGTTGGTAGATTTCCTAATTCACCGGAAAAAATTGACTTATTCAGTGTTGCCAATTTATCCATTTTAAAAACAGATTTCTTCCTCAAACCGATCTTCAGGAACTTTTTGTGATCAACATCCAACAAATAGTCTGTTTTACTTAATTTACCGGGAATTACCGATGATATAAATGCAACAATAACATCCGGCTTTGTTGGACTAACATTGGAAATAATTACTGCGGGTCTTCTCTTTGAAGAACTTAAGTCGGTAAAAGGGAATCTTGTTAGAATAATCGTGCCTCGTCGCATTATTTGTAGCTTGTTTTCAGGTCATTGTCAGAATAAACATCTTCTCTTTCATCATTGAGAAAGTCTAACGCACCGCCTTCCTGAACCATTTGTTGAATATCGGCAGCAGTAGGTTCGGTATCGATAGGATCAAGAAATGTTACAATAACTTCCTTGGGAGTTTCGATATTCACCTTTTCCTTTAGTTTGATGTTTTTGCCGTCATAAATTGCTCTTACGCTTAACATTTTAACCTCTTCATTCATACTTAGGTTAATACAATCTTCTCTTTTTGTCAACAAACCTCCAAATATTATTCCAGGATATTAGTTTATTATCAATATCGCTAAAACTCTTTAAAAGGATGGGCAAAACGCTTTTCAAAGGCATTGTTTTCCTTCAGCTTCATATTCCAGAACATGTTCGTTAACCCGGTGAGATTCAGGAGCCTGAAAAAAAGCCGCCGTCCAAAAGACATCCGTTCCCGGGGCGTCAACTTGCGAATGATTTCTTCGTTAAAACGCCCGGCAGCAGCATATCCCACTCCCAACCGGTAAAAGGAACGAAACAGCTTCCGCGTCATCCAGGGCGGTTGGACCTGGATGCCTTCGACTCCGCCGCGAATCACCGTGCCGGTGTGCGGGCAGCCCAACCGTTTGGCCAGTTTCTCCATATACCTGGCCACGAAGCGGGAATGGATAGGCTCGGGGAAACCGGACTGAATCACAAACCCGATGCTCGGATTCTCTTTACCGCCGGCTGCTGGGGTTAGCGCCTCGATAAAGTGTTTCACGATGCCGGGCATGGCATCGGTATAGAGGGGGAATGCCAGGATGATATGCTCCGCCTTTTTGAAGAGTTCCACATACCGTTCGGTTTCCCCGGTTTGGTTCAGGTAGGCCACCTCCACGGTATTGCCGGTATTCTCCGTAAAACCCCGGGAAAAATGTTCCATTAAGATTTTCGTGTTGCTCTGCTTCCCCCTGGGGGAGCCGTTAAATACGGTTAATCGCATCTTGCACCTCCGCTACCGGTTGGTCGGTTAAAAGGGAAAAAGCAAGTTCCGTCTTTAAATTCAAGGCAAAACGGTGAAACATATCCGTGGTGACCGTGATGTCTTCCTCATCGGTATCGGAATTTGTATCCAGGATGAGCCCGATGCCTGGATAGCGGTCGTATCTCTTTTTATGGTGGCATTCCCCCTGCACGAGCTCGATGTAAGGATGGAGTAGGGGAATCAGTTTATCCTGGGTTTTTTTCAGTAATGCACTGGTAAATCCCAGGATAACCGGTGAAGCAAAAATAACGAAGTCCGAATTGATATATTCACGGCACAGGGTATGGGATTCATCTTTGAACACGCATTCTCCGGGTGTCGGCCCCCACCAGCAGCTCCAGCAGCCGGTGCAGAATTTGATCTCCATGTCCCGCAGGGTCAGGGTTTTTACCTGGTGTTTATCCGATTGCAAACCGGTGACTAATTCGTTCAAATACCGGTAAAAACCCGTGCGGTCTTTTTCCGGATTTCCATCCAGGATCGTTATTTTCATTATTTGAACTCCTATTAAAGACTGAACCAGCTTTTAAGTATCTCATCTTTTTTACTGGGAAATTCCTTATGGAAAAACTCGTTCACCTGCGGGGAATAGGTGTAATTTTTCCCCCAATTGTCGATGTTGGCGATGATTTGTTTAAGCGCATCGATAACATAGTGCATTTCTTCAT
>JAGLQA010000781.1 GCA_023137075.1 Candidatus Aminicenantota bacterium | reverse complement strand
GTCCAATACGCCGGAAATTTTGAGATCCTCTTAGACATCGACACCGGGGATTTGAATTTAAAAAGAGAAACAATAGCGGATTTGAGGGGCTACCTTATCGATTTGGCCCGGCTCTACACCCCCCTGATTCGCCAAAAATGCATATCTATCAATGTGACAAAAGAGACCCGCAGCGATATTTCTGTCCAGGTAGATAAAGATTTGTTCGATCTCGTTATCTCAAATATTATCGACAACGCCATCAAATATTCCTATGACCCGGAGGATAGAATGAGGGTCGGTCTCCAGCCCAAACCCAGGTTGACGGAGGACAAAGAGAATGTTTTAATCGCAGCCGAAGAAGATAACGACTCAGTTACCGTATGGGTGAGCAGTTACGGTATCGAATTATCGGACCAGGAAAAAAATAGAATTTTTGAAAGAGAATACCGGGGCTATCATGCCGATGACCGTTCAAGAGGCACCGGCATCGGTCTTTACCTGGCTAAGGAAATCATCGAAATGCATGGCGGCTCCATCGAAGTCGAAAGTGGCAGGCCAGAATATAATACCGTTTTTAAGATCACATTACCCAAAAAAATAGGGCAACATTGAGGGAGAGATGAGCAAAAAGGATAAGAAAGAGAAAACATATTTTGACACAGGGCCACTGCTGAAGAAAGATCATGAATCGCTGCTCCTGAAGTTGAAAGAGCAAGCCATCAATGTGGCAATAGATGAAAGAGCCGAATTTGAAAAGAGTCTCCTGCAATTGGCACAGGAGATAAAAGATGAAAACAAACGCAACGCGGTATATGAAGTCCTGGTTTCCCTGCAAATCCTTTGGAATCGATATAAACCGGAAAAAGGATTGCATGAGAAATTCCGGACCGCCTTTGATGGTGGAAACTACCAGGAAGCGGGAGCGATTTACAAACGACTGGCAAAACAGGGGATCGATTATATCGGCACATATCAAATAGGCGAAGGGTATCTCATTCCTTTAGCCACCGGGGAAAAGGATATTCAAATGCAATATAATAAAAAAGAGTTAACGTTCTATAACCTGGAGTTTGAACAATTAGCGAAGGTGCTTGTGCCGGGACACATGAAAATTATTGATGTGGTTACTCCCTTTACAGATCAATCAATGGAAGAAAAAAATACCGTTGAAATAAAAAAAAAGGACCGGGAATTATGGATATTAATGGAAGATGAAAAGGGCAAAAAAGTCATAGTTTCAATCAATATAAAGAGCATCGATTCGATAGAAATGATACCACGCCGCCTGGAAATGGGAGCTATCTACTTAAGTCAAAAACTGGGGATTGTAACCCGGTTGGCATATTTTCATAATCACCTTCTCCTGGTTTCAGACAAAGCCATCTATTATCTAAAAGAAGACAAAAAATGGCAAGAGTTTTACTTTACCAGGGGCGAAATTACTGCGTTCGAGACTACAAAGGAAGGATTCTGGATAGGGCATAAAAATGGCAATGTGTTGATGTTGAAAGATTTGTACCATGTGGGAAATCGTGTGGTTCTACCGGGATTTACTGGACACATCAAGAACATCCGAAAAACCGGAAGACACGTATTGGTGTGGAGTAAAACTCGATTGTTAGTTTCCGATCATGGCTGCAAACCGGTTTCAAAACCAATCGAAACTCAATGCGAAATCAGGCAAGCCGCAATCCTTGGAGAAAATCTTCTGCTGCTGCTCACGGCAAACGGGATGCTTACAGCCAGGGATATGGACCAGGGAAATATCCGTTGGCAAATAAACCTGGGAGATTTGTACGAGATTCTTTTTTTTAACCGGCAATACCTTTACTGTGGGAAAAAAGAAGGGGAAGCCATATTATTCGAGATACCTACCTTTCATACTATGACGAAAGACCTGGAAAGCCAAAATATATACGTAGAGAAGCAATCTCTTGAGCTCGACCCCAACGCTCCCACCAGTTATTTTAGCGAATTTACCGGCAGGAGACAACTTTTGCAGGAGATCAAAGAAAAATCAAATGTCCATTTCCTTATCCACGGCGAGCCCCGGTTCGGGAAAACTTCCTTATTGAATGTCCTCCCGGAAGTCTTAGCCGAAAAGGCCAAATGTTGTATCATCGAAACATCACAATTATTGAAAGATTCCGATTCATATGAGGCATTTGAAAAGAAATTCATGAAAACCTGCATGGAGCAGAATTTTTTAAAACTTCCTTTGCCTGAAAAAGAAGGCTGCAATTACCAGAAGCTTCGGTCCATGGTAAAGGGAATAAAGGGAGACAAAAATTTTTGTGTTTTTTGCCTCGATAATTTTTATATCCCGGAACATTTCGACAAACGCTCTAGAGAAAACTTCATTACTTTCATGCGCTCGTTACTACAACATCCTGATATTCGTTTCATCATTACATGCAGTCAATCATACAAAAAAAATATCGAAAAATGTTTTGGAGATTTCAAAGATGTATTTAAAAAGCGAAAATTGCTGCGCCGGGAAATACCTCTTTTTTCCGAA
>JAGLQA010000780.1 GCA_023137075.1 Candidatus Aminicenantota bacterium | reverse complement strand
GGATTTGATTTCGGGTTCATCAATCTGTCAAATGCTTTTATTGACAGATTGAGGGTTCCGAAATATTTTTTCATAGCCCCAATAAAGAAACCAACTTTACCCACAAATTATTTTATAGAACCAAAAATATTAACTTTCCTTCGTGAACGGATATTTAATCATGTTAGGAACGCTTCTCGTAAACATAAAGAGCCGAAGGCGGGACGGGGTGTGTTAGATCAGCTTAACTATTATGCAGAAAAATCCCAAAATAATAGTTGACAAAAAAGGTAAACTATTCTACAATAAGATAATGAAAGATTCCCCGAACCGAATAGGAGATAAAATGAGTAAAAGCATGAAAAACTATTTAAGGAGAAAAAAATGTCCTATCAAGTAGAAGCAACAAAAACATTGGATTGTGTCGGGCTCTATTGCCCTGAACCCCTGTTTCAAACACGTGAGCAAATAGATACCATCGATCCGGGAGATGTACTGGAGATAATTGCCGATGATCCGGCAGCAGAAGAGGATTTGAAGAGATTTGCCAAAAGAACAGGGAATGAATTACTATTTTTTGAGAAGAATGGCGATATATTTAGATTTTTGCTGAAGAAGGGGACGGATGAATAGGAGGTTTAAAATGAAAGACAAAAATTCAATTTTGTACGTTCAAACCGGCGATTCACCGGAGAGACAATACTCTCCGCTGGTTTTAGCGCAAACTGCCGTGGCCATGGATATCAAGCCGATAGTATATTATTTAGGCCGGGGCTTAACAATCCTGGCCCCGGGAGAAGCAGAAAAAATAAAACTCGGAACTTTTCCCAGTATGGCTGAAATGATAAAAAAGAGTTTAGATATGGGAATCGAGATTTATGCCTGCGAAGCGTCCAAAAAGATGCTGGGTTGGGAAAAAGTCGAGCTAATACCGGGCGTAAAAGTAGTAGGCGCCGGTACCTTAAACGACCTGGCCCTTGATGTCGGTGCCACCATGTGGTTTTAATAGAGGAGGAAAAAATGAGCGTATACCTGGATTATCAATCGGCAAAACCTGTTGATCCAAGGGTTATAGAAGAAATGGTTCCCTATTTCCATGATAGTTTCGGGAATCCCTCTTCACTGCACAAAGTAGGTGATGAAGCTACGGTAGTTCTGGAAGAGTGCCGTAAAACTATTGCCGGGTTTATCAATGCTGAAAAAGATGAGATTATATTCACTTCCGGGGCAACGGAATCCAATAATCTTGGTCTTATCGGTTACGCATTGAGGAATAAGGCAAAAGGAAACCATATTATTATCTCTGAGATCGAGCATATATCCATTCAAAACCTGGCGAAGTACTTAGAGAAGAATGGATTTGTTGTTTCAAAAGTACCTGTAGATCAATATGGTAGAGTTAATATTCAGAAACTTACAGATCGAATAACCGATAAAACGATTCTAATCTCCATCTGTTATGCCAGTAATGAAATCGGAACTATTCAGCCGGCTGCCGGAATCGGTAAGTTGTGCCGGGAGAAAAACATCGTTTTTCATACCGATGCCGTTGCTGCCGAAGGCTTGATACCCTTAGATGTAAAGAAGGATAATATCGATCTCCTGACCCTTTCGTCCAACGATATTTATGGTCCCAAAGGGCTGGGAGTTTTGTTCAAGAGAAAAGGCATCCGCCTGAACCCGTTGCTGATCGGCGGTGGGCAGGAGTATGGTTTACGTTCCGGAGCAGAGAATATTCCCGCGATAGTCGGCATGAAGAAGGCAGTGGAAATAATGCAAAAAGATAAAAAAAAAGAGGTGGACAAATTTCGCTGTTACCGGGATAACTTGATTAAGAATATATTGGGAAAGATTCCCCGGGCCTATTTGAATGGGCACCCCACCGAGAGACTCCCCAATAATGCCCATTTTCGTTTCGAAGGCATCGAAGGTGAGGCATTACTTTTGTCCCTGAAGGATGAGGGACTTTCGGTTTCCACCGGTTCTGCCTGTTCTTCGAAGACTTTAGAGCCTTCTCATACTTTGATTGCCACTGGACTTTTGCATGAAGAAGCCCATGGTTCCCTACAGCTTACCTGTGGAAGATTCAACAGGGAAGAGGATATTTCCGCTGTTATAAAGGTTTTGCCCGGAGTGGTTGAAAAGTTGAGAAAGTTGTCGCCGATTTGGGCGGAGTAGGAGGTTTAATTATGAAATCCACACAATATTCTGAAAAGGTCCTGGACCATTTTCGTAATCCCAGGAATGTCGGCGCCTTAGAAGGCGAGGATGTTTATACGGGACGGGTCGGCAACCCGGTTTGCGGTGATTTGATGGAAATTTACATCAAAGTAGAAGACAATAAGATAGAGGACATTAAACTTAAGACTTTTGGCTGCGGTTCGGCCATTGCTACTGCCAGCATGGTTACGGAAATGGCCAGGGGAAAAACCCTTGAAGAAGCTGAAAAAATTACCCGGCAGGATGTGGCGGATGAATTAGATGGCCTGCCTCCCATAAAGATGCACTGTTCAAATCTTGCCGCCGATGCTCTTAAGGATGCCATTAAAAATTATCGTGACAAGAAGGGAGACAGCCCACATACTGCGCAAGAAACACAAATTTCCCAAAAAGAGATTGTTGGCGAGAAAGAATTCCTGGCTAAAGGTGTTTATCACGAGACGGATGATCTTTCCCTGTTTAAGGATAAAAGGATACTGATAGCAGAGAGCGGTACCCGGTCTATTGAAACCGCTTTTGCGTTAATAAAACTAACACCCAGGGTAGTTTTTGCGACAACGACAAAAGAGGTTTATATGGAAACCGGTTTAAAGAAGAAATTCCGAGAATCGGGTGTTAAGGTTTTATTCGAATCCGAAATTATTGAAATAAAAGGATTCAAAGAAGTAGAAAAAGTTGTTATCCATGACTTAGATGAGGACGAAGAATACGAATTGTTCGTAGATGCGGTGATTATAGAAGCTTAAGGAGCAGGTCGCGAATGATAAAGCAAGTAGGATATAGGAAACTAAAATGAAACACCACCATAACCATCACAGGAATAATAGCCACACTGCGATAAAAAATATAAAAGTTGCTCTTGCGCTAAATTTGGGTTTTACTGTATTGGAAGTGGCCGGTGGAATTTTCACTAACAGTGTGGCTATTATTTCAAACGCGCTGCACGACCTGGGCGACTCTCTGTCCTTGGGCCTGGCCTGGTACTTTCAAAAAATTTCAAACAAGAAAGGGGATGAAAGTTATAGTTTCGGTTATAAACGTTTTTCATTACTGGGTGCGGTTATCAATTCTTTAGTCCTGGTCATCGGCTCTGTTTTTGTTTTAAACGAAACTATTCCCCGGTTATTCAAACCGGAAACAGCCAATGTCAAGGGGATGTTTTTCCTCGCCATATTCGGCGTTATGGTAAATGGAGCGGCTGTTTTCAGGTTAAAAAAAGGAAACTCTATAAATGAGAAAATTGTTTCCTTGCATTTGCTCGAGGACGTTTTTGGCTGGGGAGCTATTTTAATCGGCAGCGTGGTGATGATTTTTGTCAATCTTCCGATCCTTGACCCGGTTTTATCTGTTTTAATTACTCTTTATGTGCTCTTTAATGTATTTAAAAACCTGAAAATTAGTATTCGCATTTTTTTACAGGCAGTGCCTGGTAATACAAATATAGAACTTATTAAAAAAAAGATCTTAAATCTCCCCGGTATAACCGATGTCCATGACATTCATATCTGGACATTAGATGGTGAATATAACATTTTATCTATACACCTGGTTATAAAAGAGGCCGTTAATCTCCCGCTAATCAAGACAATAAAGGAGCAGGTAAGAAGTTTATTAAAAGGTTTAAAAATACACCATATTACGATTGAGACCGAACTTGAAAGTGAAGAGTGTGATTTAAGGGAATGTCGAGCCTGAAATGGTAAAGGAGTAAGATATACGATGAGGATGAAAAAAAAATCATATTTTATGGTTTTCGTTGTTATATTAGCATTAACGTTAGTGGATGTAAATAGTTTTAACAGCGCCGCGCAGAGAAAAAGAAAAGAGGGTAAAATGAAGCATAGATATACGAATCACCTGGCCAAAGAAAGTAGTCCATACCTGTTGATGCACGCCCACAACCCGGTGGAATGGTATCCCTGGGGCCGGGCTGCTTTTAATAAGGCTAAAAAAGAGAATAAATTGATTATTATCAGTATCGGTTACGCGGCCTGTCACTGGTGCCATGTGATGGAGGAAGAGTCTTTCGAGGACCTGGCAGTTGCCGAGATCATGAACAAACATTTCGTCTCCATTAAAGTAGACCGGGAAGAGCGGCCCGATATCGACCAGGTTTATATGAATGCGGCTCAACTTTTAACAGGCCGAGGTGGTTGGCCATTGAATATTGTGGCCTTTCCCGACGGCAGGCCCTTTTTTGCCGGCACTTATTTCCCTAAAGAGAACTGGATCTCTTTAATGAGGCAAATAACCGATATTTATAAAAAAGATCCTGCCCGGCTGGAAAAACAGGCGGAGGCAGTCACCCTGGGTATCCGCTCGGCGGAAGTAGTTAACCTGGATGTAGACAAAGCCGATTTCACACGCTCCGAATTGGACAAAATTTTTTCCAACTGGGAAAAGAATATCGATTTCCAATGGGGCGGGAGCGGTAATGCCCCCAAATTCCCTCTACCTATAGGTTATCAATATCTTTTAAAATATCACTATATGAGCGGAAAAGAAAAAGCGCTCCAGGCTGTTAAGGTTACCTTAGATAAGATGGCGCTGGGTGGAATTTACGACCGGGTGGGCGGTGGTTTTGCCCGCTATTCTGTCGATAAGTATTGGAAAGTGCCTCATTTTGAGAAAATGTTGTATGACAATGCGCAGTTAGTCGGCCTTTATTCTGCCGCTTATCAATTGACCAGGGAACCCCTCTACAAAGAAGTGGTATATGAAACCCTGGAATTTATTGAGAGGGAGTTGACCTCCGCTGAACTCCCTGGCGGCGGGAGGGGTTTTTATTCATCCTTAGATGCGGACAGTGAAGGTGAGGAAGGTAAATATTACACCTGGACAAAAAAAGAGATAGAAAAAACAAGCGGAAAAGACACCGCCTTGATTATAAATTACTTCAATATTACCGGCCGGGGCAATTGGGAAAAGGGAAGAAATATTCTTTTCAGAAGTAAAAAGGATGAAGTTTTTGCTAAGGAAAATAAAATGCCTATCGAAGAATTGCAGGAGTTAGTTGCCTCAGTTAAGCAGAAGTTACTTGCCGTCCGTTCAGAGAGGATCAAGCCCTCATTAGATGACAAGATACTAACCTCCTGGAATGCCATGATGCTTAACGCCTATGTGGATGCTTACCGGGTATTCGACGATAATGGATTCTTAGAAAAGGCACAGCAAAATGGGAAATTCCTGGTAAAGAATATGCTCACAAAAAACGGTCGCTTAAACCGGGTTTTTAAAGAAAATAGAGCCGCCTCTTCCATCAATGCCTTTTTAGATGATTATGCTTTTACCATTAAGGCTTTTATTTCCCTCTACCAGGCAACTTTTGACGAAGAGTGGTTATCTATAGCGGAAAAACTTTTGCAGTACACCCTGGCACATTTTTTTGATAAAAGAAGCAGTATGTTCTATTACACTTCCGATTTAGACCCTCAGCTAATCGCCCGGAAGATGGAAATAACGGATAATGTCATCCCCGCTTCAAATTCAGTGATGGCGCTTAATCTATACCTGTTAGGTGAATATTTTTATAAAGAAGATTATATCAAAACAGCCAGACAGATGTTGGATAATGTCAAAGCAAATTTAGTATCAGGCGGAGTCTACTTTGCCAACTGGGCAATTCTTATGACCTATTTTATCGAAGGCCCCTGTGAAGTTGCCATTACCGGGCAGGATTGTATTAAGAAGAGAAAGGAGTTGGACAAACATTTCCTTCCCCATATTTTATTGTTAGGCGGTAAGAAAGAGAGCAAATTACCCTTGCTCAAAAACAAATTAATAGCCGGGCAGACGACCATTTATGTGTGCAAAGACAAAACATGCCGGGTGCCGGTAACAAAAACGAAAGATGCATTACGACAAATTAAGGATTAAGGTTAAGATATTAAGTATGAATTAATGCAGGGAGCTTTTTAAAAATGCCGTTGCAGTTCTATCTTTTCAGGAAAATGACAATTTTCTATCATTTCTTTTGTCTGTTCTTTGATTGATCGCTGCGGATAAATGATCTGTCCGACCAGGTTTCAGGGGCAGGGGGGATGAATTCGTTCTGATAAACGCTCATTTTTTTATCCTGATCTTCAATTTTCCCTGGATCACGGATATCGCTGCTTTTGCATCTACCAGGTTGGAAGAGATCATTTTTGTTTTTATCGATCTTATCAAACTCTCTTTGTTGAGCTGATTTTGAGAGGATGTTTTGGGAAACAGGGAAATGTATTTTTTGTAGAGATTTTCAAAAGAATCTTCGTTATTTAAACTGATGCCATATATCTTTGTGTTCCAGGATTTAGAGGGTTCTTCCGCTGATGACGTTTTTTTACGTTTTATGGTAATCACCCCGGTTTCCAAATCGTTAAGCTTTTTCAGCCACATATTATTGAAAAGCGTAAATCGTGAAACAGCATTCTGCATCAGCAGGTTCAGCCGGGCGGCTTGATTTCCGGAATACAACAGGTTTCGCACTACTTTTTCCACCGCTTCCCGCTCCGACTCCGGCGGAATATCCAATTCTCCGGAAAAGAAGAGGATGAAATCAATCTTCAATTTTTCTGTTCTTTTTTCTATATCACGAATTTTTTTTTCGGTCTCACTCAACTGTGGGGTAACCTGGTTTTGCTTAATCATCTTTCTCCGGCTGAGTATTTAATCTTCCTCCACAGCGGATCATCGGCAAAAACAAAAAGAAGCAGTGATTTTGTTTGACATGCCTTTTATTCATTTTACTCAAAATTTATTATACCACAAATAATCCCTATAATCCAATTTTTCAAATTTCCTTTAAATTCTCCCCCATTACGAAAAGCAGCGCTATCCCGGTATCTTTGAGTAAATCGGGCAGGGGCAAAACCTAATTGCTTCCGGTTATTTTGTGATATATTTCCCGATTATGGGCTGTAAATTCTCAATGGTTTCTTCGTCGATGAGATCGGTATTGGTAATAATGGCGTTTTGCAGCGCCTTCGCACAATTACATTTTGATCTTTCTTTGTCAATCGTATCCACTAACGCGGTGATTAATTTCCCGGCGTTTTCCACATTCTTATTGAGGTATTCAATCACCATATCAACGGACACCGCTTCTTCTTCCTCATGCCAGCAGTCATAATCGGTTACGAAAGAGAGAGGGACAAAACAGAGTTCTAATTCCCTGGCAAGTTTTGCTTCCACTGCCTGGGTCATTCCGATGATAGACAGGCCCAACTTCCGGTAGATGTTCGATTCCGCCCGGGTTGAGAACTGGGGGCCTTCCATATTAAACAACGCGCCGCCTTTGTGAACGCGGATGCCG